>CAYPUO010000028.1:0-11992 GCA_964413775.1 uncultured archaeon | reverse complement strand
ATCCTATACTCAGGACTGACATTTCCATGTTCTTTGCAGACGAAGCTGTCGGTATCATACTCTACCTTTTTCATACACTCTGGACAGGCTCTGTAGACAGGGCTATTCTGGCCTACTGCAACAACAATACCACATACTTCAAGGGTCGTACCCTCCGAGCTCTCATCAATGTCCGCAATGAGGGTCCTCTGTCCTGTGATGAGAGGAGCAAACTTGACGCCTTCCAGTTTAAGAGATGACACCTTGCTCTTCTTGGGATTAATCTCAATTTCTGAGTTTTGCCCAGCTACATACTCAATATCATCCCGGTATCCTTTCTTGGTGTATCCATGAAGGACTCTAATGACATCTCCTTCAGCGATGTCCTTGATTTTATCAACGTCTTCGTGCCAGAAGACTGCCCGCACAGATTTTCCTGACTCATCTGCGATGATAATATTCTGTACCTGTCCCTGTTCTCCATCTCTCTCAAATTGGTTTGGCGGGAATATCCTGTAGACCTTTCCCTCAAGGTCCACATCACGCATCCCAATCTCTAGGTCTTCTATCTTTACACGGCCAAGTGGCTCCGATGCCGGCCCTTGGAAACTTCGGTTCTCCATATCTATCTCAAGAGAGGCAAGCTTACTACCCTTCGGGTTGACTACAATCTCTGCATTTCGGCCGACGCCAAACTCAATATCATCACGATAGCCCTTCTTTATGTAGCCATGTTTGATCCTGATTACATCTCCCTCATTCAAGTCCTTGATTTTATTTACATCATCATGCCAGAAGGCAGCGCGTATCGTTTTTTCTGATTCATCAACAACGATGATGTTCTGTACCTGTCCCTGTTCTCCGTTTCTCTCGAACTGGTTTGGTGGAAATATCCTGTAGACCTTTCCCTCAAGGTCCACATCACGCATCCCAATCTTCATCTCCTTGATTGTGACTCGTCCAAGCTCTTCTGCAGTGGGTAGCAGACTGCTGTCCGAAGGAACGTCGATTTTCATATCGAGTCCTCGCTCTATCTGTGAGGACTTACCTAGATGGACCTCGATTTCTCCCTCATTCCTTCCCGGCCTCGTCATCGCACCAGTGACTCGAATAACCTCTCCTTCCTTCACATCCCGAGCAGCCTCTGCATTTTCATCCCAGAAGACAAGCCGAGTTGCCCCGCTCTCATCTCCAACGACCATACTGAGGACTTTTCCCTCAGTCCCATCTGATTTCCGTGTGAACGTGGAGAGTCTAAACACTCTTTCAACTTTCACCGTGAGTGTCAAGTCATACATATCCTGAGTAAGCTCACTAATAGAGAGCGATTTTGGCTCTCCTACCTTGATGTCAAGGTCCTCTAACTCGTAGTCCTCGAGAATACGTATGCCTCCCGTCCTGCCAAGGTTGAGTTCAAGCTTATCTCTCATCCCTTTTCTCACGTAAGCTCCCCTAATCTGGACCACATTCCCAACGGATACTGCGCCTTCTGAAACAGCCCTGGTCATGTCGTCCCATAATGTGACCCTTATCTGCCCAGTTTCATCAGCCACCGTGATGCTTGCAACCTTTCCCTCTCCACTATCCTTTCGGGCAAATGTCCTCACAGTCCCAATATTGATGACTTTTGCAGTGAGTGTTACATTTCGATCAGTTTCAGAGATATCCTCAATCTTCTGACGTGAACGGACGGAAACCTGCTGCAGGTCAATCCCTAGTTCTCTCGCCACGATCATTGCAGCGGATTCTTCATTTACGACCTCAGGTCCAAGTTCCTGCCTCTTTTCATTAACCATCTCCATGATGGCCTTTCGGTCATACTCCGGCAGATGTTTCTGGATTAGTTCAATAGTTTCCTCAAGGGTCAGCACAATACTTCCCATCCAAGACTAGCATTTAATGACCACCAAGGTCATAGTAGTGTTCTGCATCACACCTTTAAAGCTCACTCCTCGCTTTATCTGAGCTGAAAGTCATTGCGCGCGAGGACTCCTCCTATGTACTCCTAGCTATAGATTCTATCCCAAAAGTCAAAAGACGACTTTGACAGTAGTCCCATGACACGACTTGACCGAGGATGTTCCAACCTATCCAAAACACAGTCACAGCTATAAGATCTATTTTGATGCTCTCACCGACGAAGTGAGACAGATATATCAGGTTGCAGAAGCTGCGCGTCAGAAGGGATTCGACCCATCCACGAAGGTCGAGATTCCACCAGCACATGATGTTGCAGCTCGGGTTGAGGCCACTCTTGATGGTCCGGTTGGTGTTGCCAAAAGGATACGCGAGTTACAAGTCAACAAGTCTCGTGAAGAGGTAGCATTTGCAGTCGCCAAAGAGATTGCGAGCGGAGAGCTGGGAGGCATCCAGAACCCTGAGAAGGCAGCGGACAAAGCGGTACGCGTGGCACTGGCAATTCTCACTGAGAGCATTACTGCTGCACCGTTGGAGGGCATATCTAAAGTCCTGATTAGAGGTCGCGACTCGGAGCAGTATCTTGCCCTGTATCTGGCGGGCCCAATCAGGGCGGCCGGAGGGACTGAGGCTGCCGTTACCGTCTTGGTAGCAGACTACGTAAGACAAGTGTTAGGCCTCCCTCCTTTCAAGGCAACAGAAGAAGAGATTGAGAGGTCTCTTGAAGAAGTTGAGTTATATGCACGTAATGTTCACCTCCAGTACAATGTGCCATCAGATTTGATTAAGTTTGCATCATCAAGGCTCCCTATCATGCTCACAGGTGAGCCAACAGAGGACTTCGAGGTTTCAGCTGGCCGAGACCTCGAGAGAATTGAAACCAATAGGGTCAGGAGTGGCACTGTGCTTGTCCTGAATGATGGGGTTGTGGGGAGATCTGCAAAACTGGCAAAGATTGTAGAACGGCTTGGCATCAAGGGATGGGAGTGGTTGGAGGAAATCTCAGAAAAGACCTCAAAGGCTAAGTCATCTCTGGACGCAGAGGCTGATAACAAGCTTGCTCCCAAGACTGACTACCTCGCAGATGTCATAGGTGGTCGTCCGGTCTTTTCACACCCCTCGCGTCCCGGGGGTTTCAGACTTAGGTATGGGCGGTCCCGGAATACTGGACTGGCTGGTGTGGGTATTCATCCAGCAACAATGGTTCTAGTCGAGGAGTTTCTTGCTCCTGGCACACACATTAGAACTGAACGACCTGGGAAAGGATCGATTGTTGCACCTGTAGATACAATTGAAGGTCCCATAGTCCTTCTGAAAGATGGTTCTGTAAGGCAAGTACAGTCTTTCGAGGAAGCGAAGAAGGTTCAAGGCAGCGTAGAGCGAATCATAGCACTTGGAGATATCCTTGTGGCTCTTGGAGAGTTCTTAGAGAATAACCATCCCCTCGCACCATCTGGATATTGCGAAGAGTGGTGGTCACATGATTTGGACCATGCATGTGCAATAATAGAACGTGCTCAGTTGGAAAAGAAGCTCAAGGCAATTAATATGACCCCTGAGGAGCTGAATGCTTTCATCGAGTCCCCCTTGACCAAAATACCTTCTCCTGAGGTGGCCCTCTATTTGTCTAAGAAGCTCAAAGTTCCACTGCACCCTCGGTATACCTACCGCTGGCCAGTTGCTTCGGTAGATGAAGTTTCAGACCTCAGAAACCACATACTAGCAGAAAATGAAATCATAGAACGTGATGCCAAGCAATACTTGGTCATTCCTGCTCATTCTGGTATTAAGAGGATTCTTGAGAAGATCGGTATTCCACATACCCCTATCAGAGGCAGGAAAATCCGCCTTGATGATCCACCCGATGTGATATTTGCTCAGTTCGGAAAAGCAACCAAGCATGGAACTGGTAGTACTGCACTTCTCTTTCTGAACTCCGTATCCGATGTGAAGCTCAAGGACCGAGTAGGATTCTCTATTGGTGCAAGGATGGGCCGACCCGAAAAGGCACAGGTCCGAAAGATGCATCCTCCTGTTCAGGTCCTCTTTCCAGTCGGGCGCACAATGGGAACGGAACGTAAGATTGAGCGAGTCGCACAAGGAGCCAAGCCAACTCTAACCCTGGACTCCTTTATTCCAGGGCCGAACGGCGAGGATAGAGTCCCACAGCTAAAGCCGCAACTGGAGCTTGACCTTGTCCTTCGCAGTTGCCCCAACTGCCAGAACGAGACTTTTGAGTCTAGATGTCCTTCGTGTGGCACCCACACATTTGTGCAATACTGGTGTTCGCAGGAGGGCTGCGGAGAATATGTGGATGAAGCAACAGGGATGTGTCCACGAGGTCATGATGTCAATCTTGTGCGCGGCACGCGTGCAGTGCGACTGGACATGGAAAGCCTTTTGCAGAGGGTAAGAACTGAGATTGGCGAGCCAATGACCTATGACTTACGAGGTGTTCTAGGGCTTACGAGTGATCTGAAGATTCCCGAGTACCTTGGAAAGGGAATTCTACGTGCAAAGCATGATGTCTACTGCTATCGCGATGGTACAGCTCGTTTTGACGCAACTGACGCTCCACTTACACACTTCACACCAAACGAAGTGGGAGTACCTTTCTATCGGCTTCGTGAACTCGGCTATCTGACTGACATCGAGGGCGAACAACTACATTCTGATGACCAAATACTTGAGCTAAAAGTGCAGGATGTGATAATCCCTGAGAATTGCGGCGACTACATGATTAGAGTAGGCAAGTTTGTAGATGACTGTCTAGAACAAATATATGGTATGGATAGATACTACAAATTTGACAATCCTGAGGACGTCATTGGTGCGCTTATAATCGGGCTTGCACCCCATACATCAGCAGGGATAATAGGGCGAATTGTTGGGTTCACGAGTGCAAGTCTTTGTTACGCTCATCCCTATTGGCATGCTGCGAAACGACGGAACTGTGATGGAGACGAAGATGCGCTAATCCTAGTCCTTGACGCTCTCCTGAACTTTTCCCGTTCTTATTTACCAAAGGGCCGTGGCGGGTTTATGGATGCGCCTCTAGTTCTATCCGTGATACTGAACCCCTCGGAAGTTGATGACGAGAGTCATAATATGGAGGTCTGTAGGAGGTATCCTGCACAGTTCTATGAAATGGTCGCATCTGCCCAGCATCCGCGAGCTGTGGAACATCTGGTGGACATAGTTGCATCGCGGCTTGATACAATGGCACAGTATGAAGGCTTCAAGTTCACACATGGCACATCCTCTATTAATGCCGGTCCCAAGAACACACGCTACAAGACTCTCGGGACGATGGCAGAGAAACTGGACGCCCAGCTGAGAATTGCCACTCTGATCGATGCTGTGGATACTGCTGATGTTGCACAAAGGGTGCTTTCACATCACTTTCTACGGGATATTCGAGGAAACCTCAGGGCATACTCGACACAGAAGATTCGCTGTGTCAAGTGTAATAGAATCTATAGAAGAATACCGCTTTCAAAAGACGAGAAAGGCAGGCCAATATGCAAGTGTGGCTCTAAGTTGTCGCTCACTGTACGACAGAAGAATATATCGAAGTATCTTGAAATTGCCCAGAAGATGATCGATGAACACGGCCTCGGTGTGTATCTACAGCAGCGCCTTCAGCTGATAAACTTCTCACTTGACTCGTTATTCGACTGCGAACAGACTGTACTTACCGACTTCTTTGACTGAACTTAGCTATTCCTCAATCACAAGCTTCAGAAAAGTCCTATCTTCAATCATTCCAATCAGATTGCCAGCTGCCGAAAGAACAGGTGCCTGATCTATCTCATTCCTGCGCAGAATTCCCACACACTCTGATATAGTCGTGACCTCACTCACACTAATCATGTTCTGTGTCATTACTTTACCAACCGGTACGTTTGGAAGTTTGAGGAGCCTCTTTGTGACCACAAGGAAGTCTTTTGACGTCCATCCCCAATCAATGCTCGACTCGGTCCCACTATACGTAGCTGAAACATTATCCTCGATTGTCACTTCGGAAAGACGTATGTAGTCGCTAACAGTAATCAGGCCTGCAACACCCCCGCTCGTGCTTATGACAACGAGGGCATTTCTTCCGGCCATCTCCATCATCATGTATGACAGGGGTAGCGGGGTCTGGTCCCAAACGGCAACGAGTTCTTTCTGTACATGGTCCTTTATGCTGACGTCCTGGAACTTCTCATTCTCCTCTAGTACAGCACCAATGATATCCGGCACTGAGATCATGCCGACAAGTTCGCCCTTACTGACCACTGGCAGTCTTCTGTAGTTCTTCTCAAGCATAATCTGTGCTGCCTTTTCCAGCTTTGTTGTCGGTGCGACTGTTACTGGGTCCCTTACCATCAGCATCGCAAGCTGATTCTCGTCGGCTTTCCTGAGCAGATCTGTACGGGTTACTATTCCTACGAGAGTCTTTGTCCCTTTCTTGACCACAGGCAATCCATTGGTCTGTTTCTCTGCCATTAGCTGTAGGACATCTTCCCTTGTCCCTGGCACTGAAATGTGCACTATGTCTGATTGCATGCAATCCTTGACAATCATTGTTGGTATACTCCGGTGTCATGTAGAAGCTAGATACCGACTTGTTCGCCATTTGAATAATAGAATACTCCCGAAATGGTTAGAACAAGAATAGGAATTCGTTTTTCCTTAAATGTCTATCTTTGCAAGTCTAGTTCTCTTGGCTAGATTGTGCTCTACCAAGGGTGGTTCTTCAGTCCCAAGAGATAACTGATAGCATTGCTCAGCCAATGAATCCCAAGCGTCACGGTCACAAGGACTATCACATAGATTGCCTCTGGATGTAGGAAGGGTGAAGCGAGGATCAGTGCCATGAGTATGAACCCAAGTTGGTCGAGTACGGGTGCAGGGTTCCCACTCTTTATGTCAACTCTTCTCTTGAAGAAAGACCCAACAAGGTCTCCCAAAAGTGCTCCGAAAGATAAGAGAAATGCAGCGGGCAGTGGCATATAGAGGAGGCCTTGCATTGCAGGTGTGACTGACACATACATCTCCATTATCGGATGAAGATAGGGCGCTACAAGGTTCTGTCCAATCCCCACGAGTGTTCCCAAGAGGACTCCAGCAACGAAGCCACGTATGGTCTTGCTACTGCCGAGAGCTCTGTGACCATCTCTGAGGATCATTCCTCTATCAATGGGTGCCCCTCCTCCAAATAGGACTGGCGTGGAATTGGCAATCCAGGCTGGTAAGCCAATCCAGATGGAGAGCTCTATCAGTGCTAATGGTTCATACATACGGCGTACTCCTTCAAGTGTGACTCGGACCGAACTGTCATTTCACTGTTTCTCCCTGCTCTGTGGTCAGCCCGTCGTTGGTGATGTTCAGGACTACACTTGAAGGCTCCCCTTTAGGAACAAGTCGCTCCAATAACCTCGTCCCGATCTCTGGTCTACTTCGCATCTGTATCACATAATCAGACCAGTATTCCATGATGCTATTTGCTACAGGTTCAATGCCATCAAATTCATCCATCTTAGCTCTCACTTGGTTCAAGACAAGGACCGCAATATCTTGTTGTCTTGCGATGCCCTTCAGGAATCCCATTTGTCTGTTTAATTCTCTGTGAGCGGCGAAGTTGGATTTCTTGTCATCCAATATTGCACGATAGAGGCGAGTCATAGTGTCCACTACGACCAGCCTAGTATCACGCTTGGTGAACAGCTTCAGGTCCTCAACAATCGTACCCTGCTCATCGAATTTCTTTGGTGCAAGAAGCGTGATGTTCTCCTCCAAATCCTCGAATCTTTTCTTGGTGATTTGCTCTAGTCTTTCTATTGGTGACGAACTCTCAGAATTGATGTAGATGGTCCGGATATCTAGATCAAGTGCAGAATGTACGAACCCAAGGGCGAGTGTTGTCTTTCCCGCCCCTGCTTTTCCAAATACATGGGTTATCAGGCCAGAAGTAAGTCCTCTGTCTAGAAGCCTATCCAGCTTCGATATCCCTGACGGAAGAATCAAATTGACACGCACCTGCAATGAGATGTCACTTGTTGAGTGATAAGCTTAGCTCAGAGGACAACTCAGCATGGCTCAGCCTGGAATCGCATTGGCTACAAGAAAACCAAAGACGTTCTATATCTCCGTCAAAATCCTTGAGAGCCTTGGTCTTGCTTTTCGTTCATGCGCCCCTGGTGAGAAGTACTGCCGAGATGCTAAGATTATCATAACTACACGGAGTGAATCCAGAAGATTAGACCCGACTCGCATACTCATAATCGATGACACTCCTGATGAAACAACAACATCTCTGGACATCATGATGCGCTACATGTCCTCAACTCCTCCAAAGGAAATCATCATTGGAATCGATCCCGGCCTGCATAATGGGCTTGCAGTTGTTGTTGATGGGAAACCCACATACGGTCGAGTACTAGTATCCCCTATTGACACAGCAGACATTGCAACCAAGCTGATGTACCACTCACAAGAGACATACAGTGATAGTCGTGTGATCACTCGCATTGGTCTTGGATCGAAGCTCTATTCAGCACTCTTGTTGAGGTGCTTGCTCGATAAGATGCCTGATGTCTGTCTTGAGTTGGTGGATGAGAGATATACCACAACTCAGGGTGGTTATTTCAAGGACCAGTTCTCTGCAGAGCTTATTGCAGCGCGTACAGGTCGCCAAGTTCAAGAATCCGATTTAGAACTTGAACCGAAGAGAGGCTTTCTTCGAGGCCTACAGCATCTCTTTTCTTGGCTCACTGACAAACGAGGCGAGTTATCTATTGATACAGCACGCAGCATCTTGGCAGGAGAAACCTCTCTGAGCCAAGCACTTGCGGAATTTCATCAGCTTGAAAAGAACCGTTCTACGGCCTGATTAACCATTTCTGGGCTATCTGGCAGCACCTCTGTCACCTCTGCGAGATAAGAAGGCATGAACCGTTTCAAATACGGCGTAGCAAACCGCTGATCGAGCAGGATGATGGCCCCCTTATCATCCAGCCGACGTACTGGTCGTCCAGCCGCCTGAATGGCGCGGGTCATTGCTGGAAGCACGTAAGCATAGTCTTTCCCCTTGCCATTAAACCTCCTATCATAGTATTTGATTAGTGACTCAATCCTCGGCGAGGGTCTAGCATATGGGACTCCAACTACTACAACGCTCTCCATAGAGGTACCTGGGAAATCTCCACCCTCACTGTTTCTGCCTCCCTGTACACCAAGAAGGACGGCTCCACCATTATCTCCCATCATTCTATAGTCCTGGATCATCTGGTCATTGACAGCACTCTTCGACCGTTGTTTCTCAACGAACAGCTTCTTGCCTAGTTTTTTTTCCAGTCCAGCTTTAAGCAGGCTCTTCATGATGTAGTAGCTCGTTGTGAATATCCCTGTATTACTTGGTGTTGCAGATGCAACTGCAACACAATGGTCGACCATCCTAGAGAACATATCAGGGCGCCTCGAAGCATAGGATGTGTCTAGTCCATCCACCACTATTCCAAGTCTGTTCCTGCTTGCGAAAGGGTTCTCAAATGTCTTCTTCACTGCGTCAATGCCGAATCCAATCATCTCGGAGTATGCGTTAAGAGGGGAGAGAGTCCCTGATACAGCAATGGAACTCCTTACAGAATTGAGGACACTCTTTGTGACAGATGTGGGGTCAAGGGCAACCAAATCAAGCGAAACCTTCCTGCTCCGGTTCGCAGTCATTGATACACTCAAGAGGAATGCATAGTCTGGTCTCCGGATATATTTCAACCATTGAAGCATAAACTCAGCCACACGATAGATTGCAGAGCGTGGAAACTTACCTGCCTTGAGAAGTCCCATCCGGATTTTTGTGCCCATTTCAATCATTTCGGTCAGGATGTCACTATCACTTGCCAGCTTCGCCTCACCCAGCGCACTATCGTAGACTCCATGTGGACTGAGTATCATTTCGTCGCCATCTTTCATGTTGATAGAGAGGTCTAGAATGCACTTTGCAAGTCCTCTGCAGAAAGCCTTTACATGCTCGTTGCCATAGTTGGTAGCTTCTCGCATCGCCTGTCTCACAGTACCAATAGGCAGAGAGTCACTTGCAGACCCTAGAGCAGTGTCTGGGACATTATGAGCTTCATCTTGTATAAGGACGATATCCGACACAGGCACCTCTAGCTCGGGAATGAATGTCTGTAAAATGAATGGATCAAAGACATAGAGATAAGAGAGTGCGACTACATCCACAACCTTTGCAAGCTTTTTTGCCATCTCATAGGGGCACATTCTCAGTCCTTTTGCAAACTGAATTATCTCAGGGGCACTCATCACTTTATTCGGCAGGTCAGCCAGCAAGTCCTCAGGTGTAGAGTTTCGCAAGTTTTCATAGAAGATGCAGCTCCGGCTTGCCTTGAGCTGCCCACACACTTCGCTTATGGGCAGAGTTCCATCAGCATTCTCCAGCAAGAATGGATTGACACACATATGATAGCGTCCACGGAATGAAATCCCGCTCACGAGATCTCTCTTTCCCATCGCATTCAGTTCTTCAATTACTCTGTCGAGCTGTTTGTGAGTGCGAGCGCAATAGAGTACCTTCCCCTTGTTCTCCTTCACCCAAGGCAGTGTCCCAGCAAGTGTGACACAGGTCTTACCAAAGCCATTAGGTGCTTGACAACACAATTGTCTCTTCCCACGCACAGCCTCCTCAACTGCTGCCATCATCTCATCCTGTCCTTCTCGCAGCTTATCATAGGGGAAGAAATCTTTGAATGTATAATGCTCGCTCATGTGGGGCTCACTATTCTGTGCGTGTGACCACTGATAATCATGTTGCTTGTGCTTAGATGCATCAGTGAAAAGATGCCTTTAATACGCGCTCTTCTCCATGATAAGCAGGCATGGCATATGTCTTCTGACGTCACTGAGTTCGAGTCGAACTACTCTAAGGGTATATTACGAGTAAGACTAATTGAACTAGAGAATGGCTTACTTGTCCTTTTGTCTGATTCCGAGCGATTCCGCTTGGGTCAGTCTGCAGTAGCTATTCCTCCGGGTCAGGGGCGTACCGATCCCACATCTTCTGGCGTCTTTTCTGGGGTGCTGGAATCTGCACTCATACGTACTATAGCCGAAAGGATAGCAATAATGACTGGGCATACATGCATGCTAGTTTCAGGGATTCGAGAGATGTCTCGTGATACCATGATGGAAATAATAGTGATACTCAAGAATCATCTTGTTGCATGAGAAACTCGGCCACCTCTCGCACCCACTTGCCTGTTCCTTCTTCTTCCAACAGATGCTTGAGATAGTCTTCCCAATCAATCTCCATGGCAGTCTTCCAGTCCTCAAATGCCGCCTTGAGATTAATGTCTGCCATACTATGATACTCACAGAACCGCGCTCCAGAAGACACTGGTCTTCCACAAATAGGACACTCACTCATCTGACTTCCTCCTTTCAGTGCGTTTCTTTTCCAGCGCTTTCAGTGCATCCTGTCTTCCAGGGCACTGGGCCCAATTCACACACGTGTCCCATCCCCTCTTCCCAGATGTGATTGTTATCATCTGATAACCACAGTATGGACATGTCTTGTCTAGAGGAGTGATCTTTCCTTTTTGGGGAAGGGGAAATGTCTGGTCACAGGTTCCTTCTCGATAGTTCGAACACCCGACAAACCTCTTGCCACTCTTTGGCGACCTGATTATGCTGAGCGTGCCATCGCCACATTTGGGGCATGGTCCAAGTTCTTCGCTCTCTTTCCAGAACCGCCGTAGCCCGGCTACAAGAGTCTGTCCAACCATGTCTTCTTGTGACCTAAAGGACTCTAGGAGCTTCTTCAGGTCAGCTTTTGCATGTGTAAGAACGACGTTTCTATCCACTCGTTTATCTTGAATTTCATCCATCTCTGCTTCCAATCCCCGTGTGAACGCAGGTGATAGTAGAGACGGAACATATTTCCTGAGGGTTTCAACGAGTGCGTATCCAAGCGTAGACATCTCAAACCTGTCATTAAGTACATATCCTCTCGACCTTGCTGAATCAACTATTGCCGCGCGAGTCGCTTTTGTCCCTAATCTCTCTCTCTCAAGCGCCTTTAGCAGACTGGAGG
>CAYPUO010000027.1:0-12052 GCA_964413775.1 uncultured archaeon | reverse complement strand
CCTCTACTCACATATCAAGTTCAGGAGTCAGGAGAGGATGCCGTCCAGGGAGTCAGAGTTTCGGAAGCAATTAAGAAGGGCTATTTCCAAAAACCAGCCTATGCGTGGTGTGTCTGGCTTGCCTATCACATTTTCAGTGGCATGGGCTTTTCAAAAGAGAACATGCGGCTCCGCCAGCACCTACCTACTGAGCGAGCACACTATGCAAAGGATGCGTGGGACGTTGAAATCCATACGCGAAGCTTCGGCTGGGTCGAGTGTTGCGGCATTCATGACCGAGGGAACTACGACCTGACAAGGCATCAAGAGTTCTCCAAGGAGAACCTAGGTGTCAAGGTCAACAAGGAGTTCGTTGTCCCTAATGTCCTAGAGATTGCATTTGGCGTCGAAAGGCCACTATTCTGCCTTCTTGATAGCAGCTACAGCGAGGATGAAGAACGTTCCTGGCTTAGGTTCCCCCCACACTTGGCACCTGTCCAAGTTGCAGTCTTCCCTCTCATGGGCAAGCCCGAACTCGTCGGACCCGCTAAGTCAATTTATGACGAGATCCTTGATGGGGGCTTGGTGACTCAGTACGACCAAGGAGGATCTATAGGTCGTCGGTATCGAAGACAGGATGAAGTCGGTACTCCTTTCTGCGTTACTGTTGACTATCAAACCTTGGAAGATGATACGGTCACCCTCAGAGACCGAGACTCGATGGATCAGGTGAGAGTGGCAAGGACCGACCTGCTCGGTGTGATTCAATCCCTTGTGAAACGGAAAACAGACTTCGCTTCATTGACTAAATAGAGTGTTCAGCCAAACTTGGGGAAACAGGTATAAGGTAGCTCGTGGTTGTCTAATGCAGAGGAGCAGAGGATACTACATGAGCGAGAACGAGGATAAGTGCGTCCAGATAAAGACGATCCTGGTCGCGGTTGATGGATCTGAATTCTCAGAGAAAGCAGTGCGGTATGCATGTGCCCTGGGGCCATCCCTCAATGCTGAGCTAATTCTCTTGCATGTAGTACCGATGCTTGTTTCTGCAACTCCCTATCATGACACGGTTTCTGACCAACCATTTCTGGCCCTGCAGAAGGTGGGCGAGGATATTCTTGCTAAAGCAAAGAAAATAGCTGAACCGGTTCCTGTGATAGACCTGATTGACCATGGAGACCCTGCTGCACGGATAATTGAAATTGCAGAAGAGAAGAATGTTGACCTAATTATCATGGGGTCGAGAGGGCTCAGCGGTATTAGACGCCTGTTCACAGGTTCGATTAGCGACAAGGTCGCCAATCAAGCTTCATGTCCAGTAATGATTGTCCGATAGTGTCGTATCGGTTTTCGAATGACCTGAAACCTCGACTCCTTAGACTTGCTCCCCTTTTCCGTAACCCATTCAATACGTGAGCTTCAAGTCATCGAAGCTCTCTCCATCCCTTCTCCTTGATGACGAGAGCGGTTGCCCATCATCAGAACGGACGCGGGGTATTATAATGATATGAAACCTGTGCAGCCCATTCTGTGCCCGTAGCTCATTTATGGCAAACGCATTGTTCACGACCGACATCTCATCAGAAACTATGAGGGCATCCAAATCCTCCATCCTATCGGCTCCGCCCTCAATTGTGTCAATAGGGAGTATCTCGCAGCGGTCTTGGACTTTTTCATCCTCGAAGAAAATCATCAGCGTCTGGTACCTCTGGGAGTAGTCCTGGATATTCTCCTTGTTCTTTTTGCGTGCAAGTAGTTTCTCTGTTGCAAGTCCAACCACCAGACGTTCTGACATTTTCAGTGCTATCTTCAGAATGTACTTGTGACCCTCATGAAGGTGGTCAAACGTCCCGGCAAAGACCACCTTCTTGTAGAGTCTGTCGCCCATGGCTCTCCATCACGCCTCTTTGTATTCGATGACTCCGAGGTCCCTCAGGTCAGCTGCTATGTCTTCTAACAGGTTAAGGTCGACCTTTCCGAACTGGAAGCTGATTCTGTCCCATATCTCTCCGAGAGATGTCCACTCCTCCGATAGGTTCAGCATCTCGTCTACCCAGCACCCCAGTTCATGGTGTTTGAGACCTAGCTTCGTGTACTTCTCGAACCGTTTCTTGTCAAGCTCGCCGAGCTTTGATGGAGGAAGGGCATACTTGAGCTTGCGCTTGATGCTAATCGTCGACTCAAATGAATCGAGGTCAAACTGGCTCTCTTCTTTGGCATCAAGTCCAACCTCCGCACAGGCACCTAGGTATGCTTTCCTCGCAAGCCCCATCTCTGTCGCATAGGACATATCGATACTTGCCTTCAGAGCATTGCGTATCTCTATTTGTTCTGAGATCAGGTGCCACTCTTTCTCCGCCTTGTCGAGGGTTTCCATACCGAGGTCTCTTGCAAAGCCTAGCCATCGCATTGTCCGAGGATATACCTTTTCCGGATTCTCAGTACACCTGCCAAGTACCGTTACTGCATCAAGGCTAACTCGGTGCAGTAGGTCAATGGCTTCATTTCTGGCTATGGTCAACAGTCTCTCCTTGCATGCGTATCTGGGATGAGCAAGAGTGATGGCTGCAAGCGTCACTACTCGTGAGGCGCGTGCCATTTGTCCCACATCGATCTTATCCGGCGTATCAGTCGAAGTATGATAGAACTTGTCAGGGAACTGGTTCAACATTACAGCGGGTATTGCTACGGTTTTGTCGGTGAACATAAAGTGGTCACTGCCGCCGCTATAGGGCAGATATCTCCATCTGAAGGGAGCAATAGTTCCATCTTTCGACGGATCATATTCTCTCTCCGCCTCAACACACACCCAGTGAGAAACGACATTATTGAGGGTACTTGGTAGCGAATGTGGTGTCCGAAACAAGTTCATGAAAGAGCCTGACTTTGTGGGATTGGCTCCAACCATGTCAACATTAATGGCAAACATACACTTTGATAGAGCTTCTTTCTGACTATCAATATACTCGATGGTTCCATGCCACTCGGGGACCCAGACAAACCGAATAGAGAAGTCCGGCTTCTGTATCGTGCCTTCTTTGATGAGATAGTCAAGTGTCCGAAGTGTCTCTAGGAGTACAGCACTGCCTGAAGCGTTATCATTGGCTCCCGGATGAGGGTGACATATATGAGCCATGAGCCAGACTTCTTTTGAGGTGTCCTTTCCTTCCAACAATGCGGTCAGCACGCCCTGCTTGCCCTCCCCAAGCTCTGCCTCTATCTTGGCATGCGCTTTGACAGACTTGCCTTCTTCGATCCAATCTCTCATCTTGACGCCATCTGCCTGCGTGAGCGCAAACCCAAATGTTGTCTTGTCCCTCTCTCCTTTCTTTGGCCATATCGCCTCATAGCGTCTTATCTTGGCGATCTCGTCGATCCCTGATGGCGGGATATATGTGAGCACTCCAATTGCCCCTCTCTCTATACAGGCGACTCTATGTACTTGAGATGCGCGCGAGGTCGTGAGCACAATCTTTCCTTTCACTTCCTTTCCTTCGTAGTCCTCGTCGAAGAGACCTCGGCCAACGTATACAACCTCAGCATCCAGCTCTGTGTTTGCTGATTGAGCTACCAGCGATATGGGCTCACTCAAGAAATCTGCTAGTGTCCTTTTTTCTGGTTCGAGCAGCGTGAGTTTTCCTGATTTCGGTTTCCAGCCATAGAGCTGTTCCCACTCACCAATCTTCCCCTCTCCATTGGCATCATACTCATGAAGTTCGGTCTTTGCTTGGGATATCTTCTCAACCTCGTTCTTTACATAGTTGAGAGCGTCCATCAGGCCGGGGGTTCCCTGTATCCTATGAAATCTTGAGATCTCCATAACATAGTCTAGCGCCTTAGTCCCCGACACAGTATCAACGACGGCATCAACCATTTCATCAGGCAATAGCATCATATTTCACAGAATCCTCTGTTGCAATACCACCATAAGTACTATGCTACACAAGCTGGGAGTCCTGAAACCACTGACTCGTTATGAGACGCAGTCCAGTGGACTTCTCTTGTTTATTATTATACGACGAACCTTTTTTACTACCAAAATCGTCAGTTTCCACTTGGATTAGAAGCCGGAGTCATCCCCAATGGCATATCTTACACTCTTCACCGTAATAATCAGCTTTCTGCCCGCGCTCGTAGTCACGCTCTTGTATATCTTGCTGTTTGGAGAACGGAGAAACAACTTCATTGAAGCTTTCATTGCTCTCATGTATATCAATACCATAGGTTTCGTGCTGTTGAGTATTCTTCTCAATTCAGTTCGAGTGAGTACGAGTTTCAATCCGAATGTTGGAAGTTCTGATTTTCTTTCAGTATTAGTAACTGACTTCATCTTTCAGATTGGTAACAACCTTCAGACCTTCTTCTTCTGGATATTGGTTTCGTTTGTGGCAGTGCTCTTTGGTCAATTAGTACTAATGGTCAAGCTCGCCTTGCAAGACCCGTTGAAGATGAGGTTTAGTAATCTGATATTGAGGCTTGTAGGAAGAGAGCCTCAGTCTGATGGATATGCAGGACTCCGCGATCGTCTGGATCATATCACTTTCGAGGGTGTTGAACCCCAGCCGCTGAACCCAGAGGTGGTCCAGAGAGCTTGGAGGTCCTCCTGGAAGGACTATCTTATCATCGGCATGGCCACAATTGTTCCATCGATTGGTTTCTATATTAATCCGCCTATTAGCCTCTATGCCTACGGCATTTTCGTTTTCGCGACGTGGATCTATCGTTTTGGGTACCCAGCGTCAAACAGAATCGCTAAAGGAGCAGGTATAAAGCTGGGTGACAGGGACGTAGGTGAAGAGATGATGAGGGGAGTGCTTGGATGGTTCTTCAGACTCAACCTGCTCCTTTCCGCAGTCTTAATAGGCTATGACTTTGTGACCAATTTCCTTCAGGGTACTGTCACTGTTCTGGTCTATCAATACTCAATAGGGCTGGCCTTAGCGGCAGTTCCTATCGCCTACGCAATTGTGATGCTACCTCTAGTAGAGGATTTCTCAACGGGGCTCTACAAGAAGGTATTCGAAAGCATAACCAAGGCAAGATCAGGACTGAGGTCTACCAGTTGGACAGGGATGCTCAAGACTATCGGTGCAAGTGGGTTTGCCAGCCTCCTCGTAATTGGCGGCTTCCTTGCCACCGTCTTCGGAGTCTGCCTGAATTATGCGGCTAATGAACTAGGATCAATTAGTCTCTTATATCCGGGGCAAGTTGATGACAGCGTGCTTTACGAAGTGTTTGCTGGCACATCGAATGCCGAGCTACTCCGGCCAGTTGTCTGGGCGTTGATGATGCTTGTGATACCCATGGCTATGATGTTGCTACTAGGTATCCTGGGATACTACATCAAGGGGCTTGTCACTGAGAAGAATGAAGGGTTCGCAGTGTTCTCCGGCTTCTTTGTATCCACCGCAATCTGGTTCCTACTGCCCAACATGGACTACATTCTAAATGTCTTGGTCACTCCTGTGCAATATGGGGGAGTGTTCTTCTATAGGCTTCGGCCTTTCATGGACATTCCAACACCATCTGAGTTCTGGATCCGTCTTATCTCTCAGTTTCTCATCAATGTGCCAATGTATATCTCCGTCGTCTTATTCATAACATACTACTTCCACTACAAGAAGACGTGGGAGGTAGCCACGGGAGTAGACAGCCAGCCACTAGTCCACGTGACGAA
Organism: uncultured archaeon; assembly: GCA_964413775.1. GTDB lineage: Archaea > Asgardarchaeota > Thorarchaeia > Thorarchaeales > Thorarchaeaceae > MP5-2226. Next base: position 6,396 of record CAYPUO010000027.1, on the reverse strand, counting down.
GCGTGACATCTGGGACACGGCCGTTCTCTTTATAGCAGGCATCCTTGGCTCGATGCTAGGAGTGATTGTCCTTAGCTCATTTCTCGCACCCTATGACCTCTATTCAGTAATGTACTCGCTTGTCACGGAAATTGGCAATCCAAACGGACTTGAACTTGTGTTATCTGCCAGCGTGGGCGGCTTTGCTATTATAGCTGAGCACAATATTGTTCGTACGTTTCTAATGCTTGTGGCGGGGCCCCTACTCTGGATGGTGGTTCTCTGGTTCGTAGCTGTAAAACAGAAGTCAGTGACTGATAGGCGGGTGGGCCTGTCGGCTCTGGCATTCATCTTCGTCACAGGTCTTGCCTCGATCATTTGGACATATGCAGACATGGCCGCCGGGGTGTTCATACCAGCGTCAGACACATATCCGAATTCTTGGCCATGGACCTTTGCTGCGCAGCTCGGACTGCGAGCTGGTATTCTCTACGGTATACTGTTTGGAGTGTACGCATTGCTATATCTTGTCAACAGGTATGTCCGTTCTTCCGAGGGTGCTTGGTGGTTGCCACCCATAGCTGTGTTCTTTGCACTAGAATACTTCGTTTACGATGACCAGTTTACTATCATTGCAGTTGTGATATTGCCAATGATATTGACGGCGTTCTACAAAATTGGATGGGCTAAGACGGCCGAGGAGAAACAAGAGGACTTCCTGCTTGTCTATCTCCGTTTTGGACTGATGTCTCTTTCAATAGCTGAAGTGCTCTCAACTGCACTCTGGGTTGCGGGCCTGGGCACCGCTCTTGCTCTTCTTGGCTATGATGCATTTGCATACATCATAAACCTCCTGCCGCATGCGATAGTTGAGATTCCCACATTTCTCTTCGCAGCAGCAGTGTCGATAAGAATAGCAAGAGACCTCGGTAACCATATTCGGAACGAAGACTGGAACGAATATGTTGCCGATACAAGAAGCCTCCTGACAGACAGGAAGATCTGGAGGACCTATGTGTTCATTATTTTCTTCTTGCTGATTGCCGCTCTGATTGAAGTGAATATCTCAGGTTATGTGGCCCAGTATATTCTGTCAGTATTAGGATAGTTGGTTGACACGTCCCCTGGTCGTGTCTCCTTTTTCCTATTTGCTTCAAAAGAATGATATTAGACGGGTATCGACCTTTGTCCTGGGCCGATGATATATCTGAACATATCTTATATCTAATAGTGATAGTAATTATTATTGTAAATCAACAGTGCGACAGCAGGTTCTGACTTGCCGGTTTACGCCGCCACAACACAACATCACAATGAGTCAGACCTAGGCGCATTTGAGGAGATTAAGATAGAGATGCAGCTACGCGACAAAAACAAGACCTTTGTATCGCTAGTTGCTATTGGACTTTTCTTGGTTTCAATGGCATACGCCGGAAACACATCAGTTATTTCGCCTACCAAAACAGAATCGCCGCCCTTGGCGTACTCTGAAGTCCTGCAATCATTACCTGCGCAGACTGGTAACCAATCAGGTACCTGGGCGAGCTGGCAGCAGGAGTCCAATACAACGAGCGATCAATGGACTTGGCAGGACAAGAATTGGCTATTTGGGCCAAATCCGAGTTTTGAGATATATCATGAAAATGGTACTCTCATGACATCTAGCAGTTATGCTGAGATTAACGAGGTTCTCCATGTCATGGTTTCAGTTCCGAAAGACCTTCTCCAAGGAGTGGGCATTGGGTCGATTAGTTTTAATGGTTGGTACCAGACAGCAGATTGGAACTTCTCAGCTAATTTTGGATTCAGCTATGAGAGCTACGAGTACACCTACCAACCTTGGAACGTCTATAGCTCACAGTATAACAATAGTGATACTGAAGGAGGCACCCCAATGCCGAGCTTTTTGGATATTTATCCTGCGCAGTGTACAAACACAACTGATGCAAATAACTACTACTTCACTTTCGCCATCAGTTTCAACTCGGACACCCCATTGGGTCTATACCAGCTGGACATGATGATTCAAGACAAGGAATGCCAGAGCATCGGTTCCTACAACTTTGGTTCAACGGGTAATGCTCAAAGCATTGCGGTAGGAATTGATCCTGCCTTGGCGTGGAGCTACTCATATGGCGGCAGCTATACACTCCAAAAGTTGGATATGAGTGGTGACACTGTATATTCAGTTAGTAGGCTGACCGATTTCACGATGCAGTTCAACGTAAGTGGAAACACGCCCGACTGGGTGCAATTGAGTTTCGCGATGCCTGATAGCATGCAGGTCCCGGTCAATCGGACTGGCTATCACACGGAGCTCCAGACTAGCTATGGTGGGTGGGTCTATGATAGCTCGTTGCAGACCTACGTCTGGAATAGTTCTGTCCAAGTGACAACCAGCGTAGAGGTATACGGCCAGTATCAAGACTTCGAGTATACTGACCTGGGCGGATATGAAGAGGTAAACTACACAGTTCTGAATGAACAGTGGAATAACACAACCATGACATACGACTATTCGTTGGTCAATCAGTCTCAATGGGTTCAGAAGATGATGTTCTTTGTCTACAACACATCAACTGGCACTTTCAACACGTACTATGGCTACACCTACTATGGGTATCCGTACGATACGATTCAGCCCAATACTTGGAATGATCAGATTACTGTATATGAACCAATCCCCTCAGACTATCCCATATTGTATGAGCTTACACCAGGCGCTTCGAACGCCCAGACGGATGGAAACGAGCTCGTGGTTGACTTTGTTGGTCATTTCACAGAACTCATGCCAAAGACTACTCAGGGCTCATACTTCTATTTTAATACACAAGTGAAGGGCACCGACTACTACTATAGTCCTGACACCTATGGTGATCATCCAAGAGAAACTCCCCAAGAGTTTAACATTGCCTCTAGTATTACCATTGAAAGCCCTGTCACAATCGCGAAAGTGCTGAAGGCCGATGGCTCTCAGCCCTATGGATGGATGTTCCAAGTAAACCAGGGTGAACCATTCATGGTTAAGGGTCGTCTGCAGGGTGGCAGTGATATTGCAGATGACATCGACGGCCTCTCTTTCAGCATGCAGACATATGATAGTTCTTGGACTGAGTCTGAAACTAGATGGTCAAGCCTGCAATATGTTGTCGAGATTGAATCCTCTGGAGCGATTTCGCTGAGCGCCTACAACCAGACTCAGAAGTACAACTACACATACGGCACTTACATGGACTATGTCCTAGAAAACAAGACAGGCTGGTTCTACAGCTACAATGCAACTACGAACATCTGGCAGTGGACGTACGGAGAGTATCAGGACTGGGAGTGGGCAGAGGTTTCTGGCTACCACTGGCAGGACTGGTACTTCAATCAGCTAACCCATGAATGGCAGACGGACTACATCCAATGGGGGTCCGAAGAAACAGTGGTTCCAGCTGACTTTGGTGTTATTTCTAATTTCACCAAGTGGACTTCAGGCGGTGATCTGTTCGCCCAGTTCCTTTTCACTCCGAACAACAAGATGCCTCAGACCGACTACCAGTGGAACTTCGCTTTCATGAACAACACCTGGCATGAGGACTATTCTTCTGGGTGGGGTGACCACCAAATAATGAGCTGGGACAATGAATGGGTCTATAGCTTTGACTATACTGGAAAACAAGTCTATGTTGATAACATTGAGAACAATCAGCTCTCATACAACTTTCTGAATGGCACACTCGCTGGTCAAACAGCGCTTGGTGCCGAGAGTCCTTACATCATTATCGGCGGTCAAAAGTATCCAATTCAAACGCGAGACAACTATGATCCAGTGAGTGGTACTAGCTGGAAGACGATGTACTTCTACGACCACTATGACCCCGAAACAGGCAAGGATGTATACTACTATCAGCTCACCAACGGCACAAGGGTCTGGGTCGATTACAATGACACAATCGATATTTACAATGTCACGACAACAACCCACGACAGCTTCCTCACAGCACAGCAGTATCCTAACTACTTCTATGATGGAACAACACAGTGGACCTACTGGATCGATATCGATGGTGCTGTGCATTATGGCACCTCGGCTGTGTACGAAACATACAACCTAGCCTACTTCGGCCTGTATGACCATGTCGATCTCACTCCGAATCAGCCGTGGCATGCATTTGTCCTCTACGGCTCCGGACTGAATATGCTCAACCTTGTTGATTTCTGGTGGTCAAGCCGGGACAACTGCTACTACATGACAACGGCAGGAGGTGCGCTGATACCCATGAAGTACAACACCGGGACAAGCAACTACCAGATCTTCTACGGCGGAGTATGGCAGACCTGCACCTGGCCAACAAGCTACTATGAAGAGGACTATATGGGCACAACCGCTGTGCTTGTGGCCTCAAGTACATCTAGGTTCTACTACACAGAAATCAATGGTGTCAAGAACGAGATGCCCTATCCTGGCGCTAATGCGAATTGGAACTGGGAACTGGACAACACAGTCAGTGATGGCGGAAAGGTACCGACGACGAAGTCGCTCATCTGGAACGGACTAAAGCATCCCGTACTCAACATCTCCTCATCTGACTATGTCAAAATTAATGGAGAAGTAATGGGGGTCGTTGAGAACTATACATCATACCTCCGTGCCAATGGTAGCGGCATCTGGAATCCGACCCAGAATGGATACAGTGGGAATGTTGGGACATATGATGCTGACCTGATGTTCACGAGCGTGGAGCAGATCTCCTACAACAATGTAACCGACGATTTGTATCCAGATTGGATTAGCGGCAATCAGTACCTGTTATACCTGAACAATGGGACTACATGGCAGGTCAACCAGACCTACATCTTCACAGTCTTTGAGTATGACTATCAGGGAAAGAGCTTCTATTCCACTCAGGAATGGCCAGCCTACAACGAATTAGGTAACGACTCTTGGTACACGTACAAGGCTGTCAATGGAACTATGTACACGTTCGAGGAGTGGGTGCGGCCCCTAGTCCTGAGCGAGATGCTGGTAAGGACATACTACAATGGATCTGGTTACTCTGGATACTACTTCTCCTTCATGGGCAAGGACTACGAGTTCGACTACGAAGGGCAATACCAGTATGTCTATTGGATCACAAATGCAACCTACTCAGGTGGAAGCCTATACCTCTTCTGGGAAAACGGCGAGAGTTCTGTAAGACCAATCTATGACTTCAACTACAAGGGGCAAGACGTCGAGGCGGTGGCACATCAGCAATATGTGAAGCGACTGCGAGACACTTGGGGCTATGCTCTTGTATACGGCCTTACTCCTATTGATAGTACGGTCTACCAGAATTTCAATGACCTCATTATAGGAACTCCTCAGTGGGGCATGTGGGGAATCAAGAACTGGGTCATCAATCCAGACAATGGAGCAGTCGATCTCGATGGCAATCTAGCAACAACTAATGACCAGTATTACGTTGAAGAAGTATACGACTCAACACAGAGCTGGACCTACAACTACACCAAGATGTGGGTGAACATCCTATGGGATCCCAACACTACACTATACGGTGACGAAATGAATGTCTGGTCGTGGATGGGCCTGGAAACCTACAGCTGGTCATACCAGTGGAACGAGACCTTCTATTGGTATCACGCAGATGACTTCTCACAACTGACAACCGTTGAGATGCAGGATGTCTACAACCAGCTTGTGTCTGCTGAAGGCGACCCAATGCCTGGCTACTGGGACATAGCGTATATGGCGCAGAATGTGACCTGGGAAGATATCTTAGCACAGGCTGCTGCTAATGGTTGGGACTGGATGACATCGAATGAGCAGACGTGGACTTGGCTGTCGTTTGGTATAAGTCAGAACTATGGTACAAGTTACCAAGCAGATGATGTTGAGCATTGGCTGAATATCGGTATGCACTACGAGTTTAGCGGCCTTATGATCTGGGAAGATGAGAACAATGACAGTCTCATGCAGGTCGATCTGAATAACCCGGGCTCTGCTGAACTCTCACACTACCTTATTCCCGACTCTGTTTCGTCTGTTGACTTTGTCACTCCTGGAGCTGCCTATGGCAACCTCAATGACACTGGTTCTATAACTCGCGGCATTGAGGATGAGATTACATGGGGTGTCACGTTCCACGATGTAAACGGCACAGTATACCCATACACGACAACTGGCTATTGGGGCTGGTACGATGGGATTGTTACTGGGACTGATCTCAGGACCTTTGATGAGCGTCCGACATCAGTCAGCATTGACAAACTCTCGTTCCTAGTGCACTTTCAGGGCCATCTGAACACGACGAGTGGTGCTCTGAACAACTACGCTCAGGTGAAGGTCGACAACTACATTGGTAACTGGGATGTTGGGATGACAGGCGGCCGCGATAACCTTGAAAACAAGTCGCTCGCGCTCAACTATCT
>CAYPUO010000026.1:0-12065 GCA_964413775.1 uncultured archaeon | reverse complement strand
ATCATGGCTATATTCGCCGAGGTGAATAACAGAGGCCTGCTAGGAGCTTCAGAAATGAGCAATGGCGTACAACAAGACCGCGTTGATACTGACAAAATAGACCCGGACTTCGTGGACAAGTTAGTCGAGGCGGGCGCAGACAGAATTCGCACCTGTATCCAGTGTGGAACATGTTCTAGTGTCTGTCCAAGCGGCAGAAGGACAGCATTCCGGACCCGTGAACTGATGAGAAAAGCCGTCCTAGGTCTGAAGGATGAAGTGCTCTCAAGCCCAGACCTGTGGTTGTGTGCAACCTGCTTGACATGCCTCGAACGATGTCCAAGACAAATCAAGACCACTGATGCAATTATCATCATGAGGAACATGGCTGTCGCTGAGGGCTATATGCTTCCGCAGCACAAGAAGACCTCAGAGAAGCTCCTTGAAACGGGACATGCAGTACCGCTTGATGAAGCCAATCAAGAGATGCGGAAGGAGCTTGGCCTTGACGAAGTCCCACCTACTGTACATGCCCACAAAGATGCTCTCAAAGATGTGCAGAAAATCATGAAGAAGACAGGTTTCAAGAAGCTTATTGAGGGGCAGGAGGCGGAGAGCTGATGACGGCATCAGAAACACAAACCTATTCACTCTTCTTGGGCTGTGTAATGCCGAACCGGTTTCCAAATATCGAAAAGAGCATCAGAGTAGTATTACCGAAGCTGGGAGTGAACCTTGAGGACCTTCAGGGAGCAAGCTGTTGTCCAGCTCCAGGAGTAGTGAGGTCATTCGATGAACCTACTTGGCTCGCTCTGGCAAGCAGAAATCTGGCGCTTGCAGAGAAGGCCGGACACGACATAATCACTGGATGCAATGGATGCTATGGAACATTCAAAGAAGCTCTCAGCATTGTGCATGAGCACCCGGAGAAACTTGAGGGTGTTCAAAGACTGCTAAAGGATGTTGGCTACACGTTTCAGGCTACAGCAGAGGCAAAGCACGTTGTGGAAGTACTCTATGAGATTGGCCCTGAGAATCTGAAGAAAATGGTGACAAGGCCGCTCACGGGCCTCAGAGTAGCTGTGCACTATGGCTGTCATTTACTGAAGCCTAGTAAGCTGCGACCATGGAAGCAGACACAGAAACAAACATTCCTCGACGAAATCGTTGAAGCCACAGGAGCAGAGTCGATCAAGTACAAGGACAAGTATACTTGCTGTGGTGCTGGAGGCGGAGTTCGTGCCAGCAATACAACTGTTTCTGTGGACATAGCAAAAGAAAAGCTCGACAATGCTCAGGATGCTGATGCGGACTGTATCTTGGATGCGTGCTCGTTTTGCCATCTGCAGTTCGAGGCATCGCAGACTCAACTCAATAAAGAACTTGGAGAATCGAAGTACAAGCTTCCTGTCATCTATATCACACAACTAATCGGACTCGCACTTGGCCTGGATCCAGATGAACTTGGGCTAGGTAAGCACATGATATCGACCCAGCCAGTGTTAGACAAGATACTAGGTTAAATGCTTAGCTTGATAGTAGACTACTACTGAGAAGAGCGCACCAATGATTATAGCGGCAGCGATGAAAAGTGCAAGCTGTATGTTTCCCGGGAAAACTGACGGAGTAGTCGTTGTTGGCGTAGTGGAGCTTGTGGAAGTTGAATTCACGGTGCCTGCAGTGAAACTAGAGTCGGATGTGTCGCTGGTCTGATATATCCCGTCCGAAACCCTGACCATAATGATATAGATACTCATGTTGAGGAAACCATTGAAGTCCCATTGCAGCCATTCCACTGAAAGATCTGAGGCAAGAAGCTGAAAGGTTTCTCCATCATCAGGCGACAGAAGGACCTCGTAAGTCAGGATGTCATCGGAATTCTTGTCCCATCCGGTCCAAGTGATGTTATGCTGGCCTGCCCATTTCTCCCCCCCATTTGGAGACAATACTTTCACATGAGGCATGAAGAAATTACCTAGAAAGACATTGGTGAATATCTGAAACAACGACGTCCCATTCACCAACTTCGTTGTCACGGTAATCTTGCAGGTAGCATTGTTGCCAAGTGCCCTAGTATCAATTTCAACAGAATTGGTCTGGCTTGTTGCGTTGATTACACTGGGTATTGCTGTTGCGTTGACTACAATTCCAGTAATATTAACACTCTTCTTGGGAACCCAAGTAGCATTCAGTATGATGTGGTCACCTTCAATCCGAAGACCGGAGGTAACAGGCACATGTGTATTGTTAAATCGAGAATACGAAGATAGCACCAGTGTAGGCACCTCGACCTGCTCTGCAACCAGTTCTGGAGTAGGACTTGCTGGGAAACATGGTTCAGACAGAAACAGACTCGATGTCGGCAAAACGAGAAACAATATCACGAAGAATGCTAAAGGATGAAACTTGCAGCAAGTCATCTTCAGGCCAGCTAGGGTTTTTCTTGTCCTATCTGCAGGTCTTATCCTAGACATCAGATTGTATATCATCATTGAATACATAGTTCTATTTCTAGAACTTAATCCTCTCTTTCTGGAAATGGTTGTTCCCTCCATATTCTGAACGCTTCATACCAGAGTACAATACATTGTGATGCGAGTAGCCCTAGTAATATGAGCGAGTACCACTCAAGGAACTGAATGAGCATTATTGACAGAGCTGCTGTGACTGAAGTATAGAAGGTTGCATAGAACAGGAATCTCGGTACCATCATTCGCCCCTTACCGATAAAGAGGTTCAACACACCAACTCGAACATCTCGTCTGACAGTGTACTGGCCATGGACGTCCTTGTCAACAAGACCCAAGTCCTTCAGTTTCTCAAGATGATGCATCGACAACGAAGGACTGGAAAGGACTGCGCCACGTTGGATTTCCCGCGCCGTCATGGGTGTAGGATGTCGTAACATGTACCAATAGACTCGTAGAGTCTTGCCCTTGAGCTCCCTTGCCAGTTCTTCTTCGGATGGTTCCTCATCGGGCAACGAACCTACTCCTCCAGCAGATTGCAGCAGGTCATTGTGGGAACCTGCCTTTAACATTGTCCCTTCAGGGCATTCAATCAAACAGAGCAGATTATGACAGAATATTCCGACGTTCATCCTGCACGGTAAGCCTAAAATAGGTGAGGCTCAAGCGCATGATTAGGCAGACACAGTAGTGTATAGCAATTACACTCCGGAATGACAAAGGCGGAGAAACAAGGCGATGTCAACTGCGCGAAAGCCCATAACACCCAAACCCCCACGAACGAGAGAGAAAGTCCTCGTGATATTACAGGAACAGTGCAAACAGTGCGAACTCTGCATCCAGTTCTGCCCCAAGAAAGTCTTGTGTTCTGATACTACGAAGTACAACAAGAAAGGCTATCATCCGGTTACAGCATGCGACCTGGAGGCCTGTGTGAACTGCGGGTTTTGCGAGATGATTTGTCCTGATATGGCCATTTTCCTTGCAGACAGGGCTGAAGCTGAAGATGCCCAAAAGAGTGGGGCAATGGAGGAGGGAACGCTGATCCCTGAGTATATGGGCGATGGGCGAGAAGCTGAAGAGGAGGAGCATTAGATGCCTGAGCGAGTCATGTTTACAATGGGTGATATCGCTTGTGCTGAGGGTGCCCTCAGTGCAGGCTGTCGGTACTTTGGCGGGTATCCTATTACTCCGGCAACTGAAATAGCAGAGTGGATGGCTCTAAGAATGCCTGAGCTTGGTGGAGCGTATGTGCAGTATGAGGACGAGATAGCTTCCATCACGAGTGTAATCGGTGCTTCGTGGACTGGCACAAAGGCCATGACCGCAACTTCCGGCCCTGGTGTAAGTTTGATGCTGGAAGCAGTCGGTCTAGCCGTAATGACCGAAACTCCACTAGTTCTAGTAAACATTATGCGAGGTGGGCCGAGCACGGGGCAACCCACCAGGGGGCAGCAAGGCGATGTGATGCAGGCCAAGTGGGGAAGCCATGGAGACTATCAAATCATCGCTCTCACACCTGCTTCTGTCCAAGAGATGTTTGATCAGACTGTTCAGGCCTTTAACTTGGCTGAGAAGTATAGGACTCCTGTCTTTATACTAGCAGATGAAACAGTTGGGCATATGAGAGAAAGGCTTGTTATTCCTGATGAAAAGAACCTGAAGCTAGTCCACAGAAAGCAGCCGACAGGACCCCCAGAGGACTATCTCCCATTCAAAGCAGATGACGACCTTGTGCCTCCAATGGCCTTACTAGGTTCGAAGTACCAGTTCTATGCAACAGGATTGACGCATGATGAACGTGGATATCCCAGTGACAAGGAAGATATCCAAATTGGACTGATTAACCGACTAAATGACAAGATCCTCAAGAACTCGGATGACATCATAGACCTAGAGAAGTTTATGCTTGATGATGCAGATGTCGCAGTCATTGCATATGGCACACCATCTAGGAGTGCAAGAAAGGCTATCAAGGAAGCACGGGCAGAGGGCATCAAGGCGGGTATGCTGCGTCTCAAGACGGTCTGGCCATTCCCTGAAGAAGCCATTGCGGATGTGGCTTCAAAGACAAAACATCTCATTGTTGCTGAGCAGAATATGGGACAGGTCTACCACATGGTGCGTTCCGTAGCAGCTCCTACACCGGTACATCTGATGACCAAGCCAGCGGGCATGCCTCAGTTACCGAATGAAATCCTTGATGAGATTAGACAAGTCCACTCAATCTAAGTCGTTCTCGGCCGCAAACACAATCCAAGACCTAGACGTGTTTCATGGTGCCACTCCCCAGAAAGGTACAATGTACATAGCCTCACCTGGAAAGTAGACAAGGACTGCAAAAGGGACTCTGACGGTCGTAATAGGTATGTCTTTGATAGTCACATATTCACCGAGATAGTAGTAAGTGGCATCTGGTCCTCCTAGGCTTTCAACAACTGCGGTCTGAGCGAAATCATCTGTAATCCATGGAGCCCACGCAACCATAATCAGTAAGACTACCACGACTGAGAAAACAACCTTCGGTCGCTTCAAGACACGAATCGGTATTCTATTCATATAATGCGTCTTTGCTGCGATCTTAGGGGGTATCTGACAGACCCTAAGTACTGATTCAGCAGCAGTATCTAATCCCCTTTCCAACCCAATTCCTCCATTATCTTAGAGAAAAGCTGTATCCCCATTTCAGTTGGCGGCAAACCTTCTGGAAGAACTATATCCCACTCCTTCGACAGAGTTTCAAGGACAGTCCTGCAATCAGAGGCCTTGTCACATCCCTCACAGTTGCCAACGTGACGGTACCAAGTCTGAACCCCCATGCCTGACGTATAGGTGAAGTAAGCTATCGTGTGGAGAGCTGGACACTCGCCCACTGCGATCCCATGTTGAGGACTCATATGCTCTAGCTCAATGCGGTTGACCGATGCGGCATGGCGCAATAGTCGCTCAATACGTGTCTCAGCAATCCGCTGTGCTTGACTCACGTAAGGCCTAGAAACACCCATCTCAGCTGCAATCTCAGATGGGGCTGTCCCCTTATGTCGCTTGAACCAGACCTTGTTCTGTTCAGGAGTGGGATAGCGCAAGCTTTTGAATGGGAACATGAGAGTTAACCAATATTATGCAACACTCAGCATATATAAGGTTAACTAAATTCGTGCAACTGGTTGAAAGCGCTAACAGGTTTATAAATATCTTATTTAGCTTAAATAGGCTTAATAGAACTTTAAATAACTAAAAAAGAAATGATATCTCTATATTTATATATATCCACTCTACTGTATACGTAGAATGAAGAAAAATGGATACAAGTATTGACGAATCGATTAAGAGAAGAGTTCTAGACCACCTCTATTGGGACAATAGAATTGACGCATCAGATGTAAAAGTTGAAGTAAACAATCGGATCATCAGACTCACAGGAAAAGTACCTAGCTACTCGGCCAGCGAATCTGTCCTGATGGATGCGTGGAGCATTCCTCAGGTTACTGGTGTGAAAAACAAGCTCATGGTGGAGTACCCCAGCATTATCGAAACTCCGACGGACAACAAGATAGCATCAATGATCTCAGATAGTCTTTCCTGGAATCATAGCACAAGCACCGAAAAGATTGATGTTTCGGTAAAGAGTGGGATTGTGACACTTGAAGGAAATGTGGATGCCTACTGGAAGAAATTCAGGGCTGAGCAGATTTGTTCTGATGTAATAGGGGTCATCCAGATTGTCAATAAAATAGCTGTTGTTCCAACCAGGAACATTCTGGACGAAGTAATTGCTAAAGATATCACCAAGGCAGTTGATCGCAGTTGACCTTGACAACGTCACTATTCGCGTTGAGAAAGGGAACGTGACACTATCAGGGAAAGTGCGTAGTCCAATCGCTCGGGATGCAGCTCTCGCAATTTCCAGAAATACATTTGGCGTTGTGGATATTAAAGACAGACTATCATTCGCATAATCTGATCAGGTGATAGTAAACAGACGAAAGCAGACCACAACCTTCGGCAAAGGGAGATCATGATGTAACTAGTCATCTATTTCCATTTTGTCAGTATTTCCTCCCTGCGGAATGAGGCTCTAATTACAGGCAGAAGTAAGAGGCCAACAAGAAGAACTACAGCCGAGATTATAAGCAGGTTAGTTTCGGTGAACGGAAGATAGCCAAGTTCAAATAGAACATAGATTGCTCCAAAGGGAAGCAGGATACTGGCTCCAAGATTGTATGCTGTTCTCAAGTCGCTGGTCCTAGCAGATATTATTAGATTGAGTTCAACACTCATCATGCATATGAAAGGCACAGCCAGAAACAGAATGATTGCCATGCTCCAGTTTGGAAAGAAGGGGTAGCCAAGAATACTGAATGTTAGAATATCTGAAACGACCATGAAGATTACAGCTCCAGTCAATGTAGCTGCAATGGACGGCAGAAATGCAGCAAGACCTTTACCAAGTAGAATGTCACCGTCAGTAGCAGGAGTTGACAGGAGTGGCTCAAGGCTCTTCTCGGTCTTTTCGCCCATGATGCTATAGGAAGCAAGAGTCACGGGTATGAGACTGGGAATTACAATGAAGAAGAAGGAAAAGGCATCCAGTAGTGTGACAATCATATCTGACGGAAGCGTGCCTCTGCGCATAAGCAGCCAGATGACCGCAGGGAGACCTGCTCCAATTACGATGGGGAAAAGAGCCAGCGAAAAGATGATAGTTCTTTTGGTCCTGAACACGCTGAAGTCCTTCATCATAATAGCCCATGAGAGTGCTCGATCCATCTTTCCCTACCTCCCTACCAGTTTCAGGTATACATCTTCTAATGATGGTCTGGACTCAGTCACAAACTGAATTCGACCTCCTGCAGCAACGATTGCCTTCACAATGTCAGGATTCTCTTTTTCCGGGTCGCTGACGCCTATGACCAGTTTGCTATTATCTACTTCCAGACTGCGGGGCTTTGTCCTCTTCACGGCCTCAACTATCTCATCATTGACACTCTTGAGTTGGATGACGGTCTGACGCCCCCATAGCGAGTGCCGCATGTTTTCAGGGCTGTCTACAGCAATCAATTTCGTCTTCAATATGGCAACTCTATCGCATATCCTATCAGCTTCCTCTAGATTGTGAGTGTTGAGGAGGATGGTTCTCTTCTCTTTCTTGAGTTCGAGGATAAAGTCTCTGACTCTCTTTGAGGCTTCTGGATCTAAGTTCGCAGTCGGCTCATCAAGGAAGAGGACTTGTGGGTCGTGAATCAGAGCACGAGCGATGGCAAGCTTCTGTTTCATACCTTTTGAGAGAGTTCCTGCACGTACATCTCTCTTCTCCACAGGTCTAACATCCTGAGAAAATACTCGGCACGCTCAGTCCTTTGCGACTCTGGACACTTGTACAACCGTCCAAAGAAGTCAAGGTTCCTAATGGGGCTTAGATCGTCATAGAGCCCAACGTTTTCGGGAAGGAGTCCGATGATGCGCCTGATTTTCTTCTGGTCTGCGGCATTTGTGATGTCATAGTCACCTATTCTAGCAGTGCCGCTGGTCCTTGATATAAGGCAGCACAACATCCTCACTGTAGTTGTCTTTCCTGCACCATTAGGTCCAAGAAATCCGAACACCTCGCCTTCATTAACATGCAGGCTGAGGCCATCAACAGCTGTAAGAGTACCATAATTCTTTGTCAGACTCTCGACGTCAATCATACCATTCGCCTAGCCACATGAGTTGCTTCAACTATAGTTTTGACCACATCAGGAATACAGTGCGTCATGGCGTATGTGAGGCTGGTAATACATTTTAGGATGCATATATCAGTCGCAGACAAGGAGTTTTCTGCCAAAAACCTGAATCTCCATCTCAATTGGTCATATCAAACGCGGTTTCGGAAGACTGAATCAGATTCCTGGTTCCCAACGCTGGGAATAGACAAGAAGCTGTTGACTAGGCTTAACACTGTTAAGTCCTAAGCAACAAGTCTTTTATCGGGAAAGTTCGCGGAAAGGCGCAGACACCAAGGGAATTGGAGAACCCTTCAATGACAGAGTCCGTTACCGTCCTCAAACATCCCATGGCCAAGTACATCAGGGAAGACCGACAACCGTGGATCTATTGTCCTGGTTGTTCTATTGGCATAGTCACAGGCATGGTGGCTCGTGCAATCGATGCCCTAGGTCTCGACTTCAACAAGGTGGTCGTGGTGAGCGGCATTGGATGCACAGGAAGGACGTCTGGCTATTTCAAGACTGGGACATATCACACTACCCATGGTCGTGCCATTGCCTTCGCTGAAGGTGTCAAGATAGCCAATCCTGAACTCGAAGTTATAGTGGTCTCAGGCGACGGCGATATTGCTGCGATTGGGGGAAACCACCTCATCCACGCATGTAGAAGAAACATCGACATCACTGTAGTATGCATTAACAACTTCAATTATGGCATGACAGGAGGCCAGTTTGGTCCGACAACCGAGCATGGTCGTTATTCACAGACAAGTCCACGTCCCATAGGAGTGATAGAACATCCGTTCAATTTGGTTCAGCTTGCTGCTTCTTCTGGCGCTTCATTCGTGGCCAGATGGACAGCTGTACAGGCCCGACGCGCCGCGAAGTCTATTGAGAGAGGCATCAAGAAGAAGGGCTTTTCATTTATCGAGATTATCGGTGCATGCCCGACTGCATACGGCCGAATGAACAGACTTGGCGATGGCCTTGAGATGCACAAGCACCTCTTGGAAGTTGCTGAAATCAAGAATGGTCTGCCGCCCCATGAGGCTGTGATAGACTACGAGAACAAGATCATCTGTGGTGAGTTTGTAGACATAGAGAAGCCAGAGTATACTGCAGTGCTACATGAAGCACATGTAAAGGCCAAGGGTGGTAAATAGATGGCCCGCACGGAAATTCGTATAGCCGGCTTTGGTGGGCAGGGGGTTGTGACTATGGCAGTAGTCTTAGGCGAAACTCTCTCACTTGTCGAGGGCAGACAGTGTGTCCAGACACAGAGCTACGGCCCTGAAGCCCGTGGTGGTGCAAGCAAGAGCGAGATTGTAGTAGACGATGATGGAGTCGACTATCCGAAGGTCCAAGCGCCAGATGTGTTTGTTGCCATGAGTAGGGCGGCCTACCTTGAATATGTTGAAGGCCTGAAAGATGATGGCATCCTAATTGTGGATGAGGATCTGGTCGAGTTGGAAGGTGACCTGCCTAGTGGAATAAGAGTGTATAAAGTGCCAGCAACCCGCATCGCGGACAAGGATGTTGGTAATAAGCAGGCAACAAATGTCGTCATGCTCGGAGTTATTGCATCAATCACAGGCATTGTAACTGTTAAAGGACTGAGAAAGGCAATCAAGGACCGTTGGCCAAGGTTTGTTGAAACCAACTTCAAGGCTTTGGAACTTGGAATTGAAGCGGGAAAGCATGCCCTAGCAGCTCAATAGAAATTCCAATACAAGGTCCTGCAATATAATGTCGTATTGAAAGGTCTATGGGCACATCAAACACCTAAAGCCCAGAAGAAACCTGGTACAATAGTTCATCGTCAGTCATTTACTGCGAGGATAGCTGCACCTATTGCTCCAGTAAGCTGAGGTTCCTTTGGGACCCAGAGCTCAACACCCAATTGCTTTCCAAGGTAGCATACAAATGCAGGATTCAGGGCAACACCGCCTGTAACTCCTACAGGCTCAACCACGCCGACGCGCCTTGAGAGAGTTGCTATCTTCGACGCCATGGAAAGGTGTATGCCAGCTGCAATGTCCTTGGGCAAATCACCTGCCCCGATTCTCCCAATCACTTCGCTCTCGGCAAATACAGTACATGTACTACTAATCGAGGACGGAGAACTTGACTCCAGTGCCAGTAGACCCAATTGATCAAGAGGTGTTTCGAGGACTCTGGCCATTACCTCAAGAAAACGCCCCGTCCCGGCACTACACTTATCATTAATCTCAAAGTCCTGAGGACGACCGTTCTTCCCAATCCTGATAGCCTTGGAGTCTTGCCCACCAACATCTATCAGCAAAGCTATTGCCGGGTTTATATGATGGACACCAATGCTATGGCATGTGATTTCCGTAATTCGTTGGTCAGCGCGTTCAACTTGCGCTCTGCCATAGCCCGTGCTAACAATCGATACGTCATCGATGGCAATACGTGCATTCTGTGCTATCTCGGTAACGCATCTACTTGCTGATGATGCAGCAGAGGCGCCTGTGGCGATCAGATGTGATGTGACAATCTCACCGCTTCTATTGATCAGTACTGCCTTTGTGGTCGTGGACCCTACATCTACCCCAATTCCAAACTGGTTGTCCACCACACTCATTCCCTCATATGAACATCTCAAGCAGAGCATCAACACGGGTTTCAATCTGTGCTTCGTTGAACAAGCGACTATCTACCATATCACCCTCTATTACTACGCCAGGTACTCCAGTAAGTTCAGATACAAGTTCTCTTGTCACGAATTGCCCAAGTGAGTATCGCTTGCAGGACCGGACTGAAAACATAATGAAACCATCCAAGTCGTAGGCATCAATGAGCTCACACATCTTGTCCGCTTTCGCCTCGAGCCCTCGATTCAGATACGAGTTGCTGTAGATTCTTGCTGTGCTGTCGTAGAGGTCATCCCCTTCAATTACGCTTGACCACGCATGGGTATATGTGTCCGCAGGAAACGAAACACCCTTCTTGGCCATTCCGTTGAAGAAATTAAATATCTGAAACCAAGGGGGAATATTGTCCCACAGAAGGCGCACTCGTTCCTCCTTGATAGCACCAATATCATCTTTCACTCTCTGTTGTACTTCTTCGTTGAATGCTCTGTAGAAGTCAACACAATAGTCCTTTCCCCTGCTGCTCACAATCGGAGCCATTGCAAGGAACCGGTCAGCACAGTTGAGGGGACTTGGTTTGTTCTTGCAGGCCTCCAGTGCGCGCATCCACAGCTTCACAGCCTGTGAAGAGAGGTCTGCAACCTCTCGGAAACGTTCCTCTCTCAACTCAGTGCCGAAAGTTTGCGATAGAAACTCAACCAGATTATCAATTTCGTGGCGCACATATTCAACGTGGTGAGGCTGTTGTTCCCCTTCTATTGCAGGAGTGTCAAAGAGAAAGACAGGTGCGCCCGTAAGTTGTGACACTGCATCATACCAACGGAGAACTGTCCCGCAGATATTATTACATGCAAGCAGAGCCTGGGGCTTTGGAAGACCCTCAAGGGGACTCTCAGCGGGTTTGAGAACAGACCCTATGCTCGATCTGGCATATGAACACAGCTCATTAGAGTAGCCAATATCCTCAGCAAACCCGCAGATGGTGGGACCTACCTTCTGGGCCCCGATTATCGCAGTGTATTGCTCAGGATAGACCACGCCAACTCCCATGGCAACGGGGATCTCAACTGGAAATCCAGAAGTTACCCAAGCCAGCTTGCCCTCTTCACTTGCTGCATGCCCTTCAAGCATATGCCTAAAGGAGATCTGCTGGAGCTGAGAGGACGTTTCAAGTCGTCGATATGCTTTTTCTTCGGCCACCTAGCGCACCTCACTAATTGTTTCAAGAAATGATTGGAGTCTGACCTCAACTCTGCCTCTATCAGAGAGCTCAGGATCAATGGGAAGCCTCAGAC
>CAYPUO010000025.1:0-12069 GCA_964413775.1 uncultured archaeon | reverse complement strand
CAAAAGAGAGAAGGGATCGTTCATGTTTCTCAATCTCATGCATGCCAATACCTTGGAGATAATCAGCAGCAGCTCCTGCCCCAATGGCTCCAGCATAGTTTTGGAGACCAGCTTCATATTTCTCAGGGGGCGGAAGATACTCTGGGATGATTTTACCATCAATATATTTGACATCACTGACTGTATCGCCACCAAACAGAAACATATCCATAGAATTGAGATGCTCTTCTTTCCCGTAGAGCACCCCCATCCCTGTAGGACCACACATCTTATGGACTGAAATTGCTGAGAAATCGACATCAAATGCCCGTACATCAAGCGGATGATGAGGAGCGTATTGGGCATCATCTGACATGACTTGAGCGCCTCTGTCATGAGCAATTTCTACGATCTCCTTAATTGGCGCAACGGTCCCTGTAATATTGGATGAGTGGACAACGGAAACTAGTTTTGTATTGGAATCGATTGCTCTCTTCCAGTCCTCTATGTCGAATGTGCCATCTGACCGAGCTCTCACTATTTCAATAGGATAGCCATCTCTCCTAGCGCGTTCCACAAAGGGCAACGAGCCGCTGTGGTGCTCTAATGACGTTGTGACAATCTTCGAACCTTTAGGTAGCTTGACACACCGGGCCACCATGTTAAGAGATTCGGTGGCATTGCGGGTCCATATTACTTCCTCCTTGGCTGACGCATTGATGAATTTCGCGAACTTCTCACGTGCTGTCGAGTATGCATTGGATGCCTCTTCACCAAGTCGATGGATACTCCTGCCGCCACACGCAGGGAACTTCTCATAATATTCATTCATTGCCGCAATGACCTGTCTAGGTTTGAAAGCCATACAGGCGCTATCAAGATAGACCAGTGGTTTCCCATTGATTTTACGCTTTAAGACTGCAAAGTCTTCTCTGATACTGTCCCAATCGGTCATCTTGGATTATCCCTTCACTAGCTGCCACCTGTAGCCGCCCTTACCAAACTCTCTGGCTATCATACCCATCTCCACTAGTTGGTTTGCTGCAACAACAAATGAGTCACCGCCAGCACAGTCCGTACACAGATCTGCAAACTTGGGATTTCTGGCACGCTCCAGTATCTCTGATGTGGTCAAGTTGTTTTCATCTTGCAGTATTGAGAGTACACATTGAGCGTTCTTTGATAAGTCGGACATTGTGTCATTGCCGAACAAAGCCAGTTAAGAAGGCTTCGAAAGGTCGGCCGCATCTGCCACTCGGACAGGTGAATATGACATCTTTCACTTATCATAATCCTTAAATGAGTACATTTGAGGGAGAGCTTGCTCTATTTCTATGGAGGCAGTCAATTCCCTCCTGTGCGAAATAGGCAGACATAGGGTGAGTGACTATGGGAAGAAGACGAAGACAGAAAGTAAGAAGGCGCCCTCAGAAGAAGATACCAGATGTTTACCCCTGCCCTAACTGTGGCAATACAGCAGTGAAAATCGAGCTCTATCGAGATAATGGGATTGCAACAGTGAAATGTGGATCGTGTTTGCTCGAGATGACTATTGAGTCTATCAATTCCCTGACTGAACCCGTAGATGTCTATGGTGATTTCATTGACAGGTTCTACCAGTCTAGGTCCGTGGAAGCATAGTCAAGTATGAACAGTGCAGGCTGCGGGAGTGTCACTAATCTCACTCCAACACTCAGCGAATCATCCGGCGAAACGGCTTTTTGAATAGTACAGCACTCATCATTCAGCAACGATTATAAGCGCACTAAATCCGATGAAGCTGGATTCCCATGCAGCTTTCTACTACAACTATAAAGCAGATTGTACTCGTTGTACTGAGCACAATTGGCATTATTGCCCTTATGCTTATTCTGGGCTATACGGTGTATGGGACTGATGCAGCAGAAGAAGAGTAATCTCTAGCGGGAGAGTGTCCCTATGACCTCTCAGTCGGAACTTCGTAAGGCTTTTGAAAATGTTGCGGGCCATTTAGCAAACCTAGAGCTAGTCCAGTCACTTGTGGAGGCGGCTCTTGCAGAAGATATTACTCTGGACAAATCCATTTACTTTTTGCAAGAGAGGACAAAGGAAAATGATGTTACCGTGCAGACAGACATACGCATACTCATAAACGAAATCGAGCATCTGCGACGGGAGAAGTCCTCTTCATGAGCGTCTTTCAGAGACTTAGTCCGGATATTACCGATTTTCTCAGGCAACAGGGAATCGTTACTCCAACAGAAATCCAGGAGAAAACAATAGGGGTTTTGCTCAGAGGTACAGGGAATGCTCTTCTTCTATCACCCACAGGAAGCGGAAAGACAGAGGCAGCGCTACTTCCACTACTCAACAGGCTGTATATGTTCAAGAAACGCAATGAGCTGTACGGAATCTATATTCTCTATATTACACCTCTCCGAGCACTTAACCGTGATATGTTCAAGAGAATCGAGGACTTGTGCCTGCACCTTGGTATTACTGTTTCAGTACGTCATGGAGATACCACAGCACACTATCGACGACAGCAGGCGCTTCATCCCCCAAATCTTCTGATTACAACGCCTGAAACCTTGCAGGCCATTCTACCCGGAACCCGGATGCGGGAACACCTCAAGACCGTCTTCGCAGTGGTTGTAGACGAGATACATGAACTGGCAAACAGCAAGCGAGGAGTACAGCTGTCCCTAGGCCTCGAAAGGCTCTCAAGAGTTGTGAATGATGATAGGATGCTCAGGGTTGGCCTGTCTGCAACGGTAGGAAACCCTCATGATGTAGCTCATCTCTTGGCAGGTACTAACAGGTCGATTAGGACAATCTGGGCAGGCTACAGCAGGAGAAAAATGCACCTCGCAGTAGAAACACCGATGCCGACTGCAGAACATAAGAGACTCGCAAAAAACCTGTCATACCCTCCTCATTCAACAGCTCGTCTGGAGAGGATTGTACAACTCATAGAGAACCATCAGTCCACACTCGTTTTCACAAACACGCGGTCTTTCGCAGAAGTATTGGGCGCCAAGATGCATGCAGTCGGGACAAGATATGAGTTTGATGTCCATCATGGGTCTCTTGCGAAAGAGATACGGCTTGAGGCGGAAAACAGACTAAAACAAGGTATCTCACGGGCAATTATAGCAACTTCAAGTCTCGAACTTGGAATAGACATAGGTCAGGCCGATCTAGTTATTCAATACTCCTCACCAAGAGAGGTTTCTCGTGCATTACAGCGTATTGGGAGGTCTGGTCACAGCACAGAAAGAGTCCCCAAGGGGATCATAATAGCTACTGCTAATCTTGACGACATTGTTGAGTCAGGTGTGATTCTGAAGAGAACTCGTTTGAACAAAGTTGAAGATGCAACAATTCCAGTCAAATCCTCGGACGTCTTGACCCAGCAGATATGCGGAGTTCTCCTTGACCAAAATCAGATCCAATTCAACGACTTGTTGAGTGTAATCAAATCAGCACTCCCGTTTGCTGAACTCTCTGCGGACGAACTCAAGAGTGTGCTTGAATTCATGGTTAACAGAAAGATAATCGAGAGAACTCAAGATACCATTAGACGGTGGGGAAAGACTCGCAAACTGTACTATGAACATCTCAGCACAATTCCAGATGTGCGACAAGTCAAGGCTGTCGACTTGTCCACTCGTTCCAGCATCGGAGTCCTAGATGAGGACTTTGTGACTCAGAACGTATCGTCAGGTTCGGTCTTTGTCATAAGAGGTAAGCCCTGGCAGGTTGTTTCGGTGGATGAGGACTCAAACGAAGTCCTCTGTGCACCAGTAACCGGAACCGAGATTGAAGCACCCCGATGGATTGGAGAGATGATTCCAGTTCCGAATGACGTAGAAGTTGAAGAAGCACGGGTATAGAATCGCGTAATGAGAACTGAAGAAGCCCCCAGAAGATGGCTGGAAAAGGAATACGGTCTTTCAGAGGCATCACGTGAGTATGCCATTGAGGAGACAAGACGTGCCCATTCTGTGCTTGGGAAACTCCCTTCGCAGACTCTCCTAGTGATTGAATCATTTGAAGGTGGGGTTGTTGTGCATGCTCCGTTCGGGACAAAGGCCAATGAAACCTTGGGGATTGTAATTGCAGCTCTCTTGACAACCAGGCTGGGAAAAGAAGTCGGAGTTGAAAGAGATCCCTACAGACTGCTGTTTACGTCAAGTGATACTATTAAGCCTGAACAGATCGTAGATATCCTTACGGAGTATTCTAGTACTCAGGTATCCGATATATTGCGATTAGCACTGAAAAACACACAGACATTTGCGTCTAGATTTATCCACGTTGGCAAGAGAATGGACATTATCAAACGCGATGCAAGAATACGAGAGATACCTATCAAGCGGCTCATCTCGTCCTTCGAGTGCACTCCCGTGTTTGATGAGGCCATGAGAGAAGTGCTGTTTGAAAAACTCGATGAGCCGAGAGTAATTGCCCTCTTCAAGGCGATAGCAGAAGGAAAGATTGGAATTCATACAGTAAGGACTGAACGTCCATCACCTCTTGCAAGGCTCATTGTCGAAGAGAAGACCAGATTCGAAGTAATGGGAGAGATTACAGAAGAGAATGAGGTACTCAGCATGATGGAAACTCGACTGCTATCCCGACGGTTCAGACTTACATGCATGGGTTCTGGTGACTGGAGCTCAGTGAGGACCATATCTACTCTCGATGATGAGATACGCTGTCCAATATGTGGTTCGAAAGTTATAGCAGTTCAGTCGCCCTCTTCTGAGGGCCTTCAAAAGATACTAAAGAAAAGAAATTCTGGCGGGCCACTAAGCATAGAGGAGGAAAAGGCTTTCAAAGCTGGAAACCTTACTGCTACCCTAGTTGCAGGATATGGTAAGCTGGCCCTCCTTGTGCTTGCAGGAAGGGGTATAGGTCCAAGGACCGCCTCACGAATTCTGCGACCAGGGATGCTTGACAGGATTACGGTTCTCAAGGCGATTTCAAGGGCGGAGAAGGAGTATGAGCGCACAAAACCGTTCTGGACATAAACCGGACCTACCCCTCGTAGTGTTTGCAGGCCGCAGTAATGTAGGGAAAAGCAGCACAATACGAGCTCTTACTGGCAAGAATGTCCGCATTGGAAAGAGCCCCGGGAGTACGAGGTGGGAATTCGAGATCAACATGGGACCTGTCATATTCGTAGATATCCCAGGCTTTGGCTTTATGAAGGGACAGAGTAAGAGCGAGATTGAAAATACCAAGACACGAATCGTCAGGAACCTAGAGGAGTGGAGCCATCGACTTGTTCTTGCCGTCCTTATCATTGACATTTCGCTATTTCGAGAGATATTTGAGAGATGGGATGGCCGTGGTGAGATTCCGATTGACGTAGAGTACTACATCTTCTTGTCCGAAATTGCTTCACAGGTACTGGTTGTTGCTAATAAGGCGGACAAGCTGAAAAAGAAGGAAACTCTCCGAGAAGTAGACTTTCTGCGACAAGAACTCCTAGAAGCCGTTCCATCGAAGGATCCTCAGGTCATGGTGACCTCAGCTGCCAAGAAACAAGGTATAGAGGAACTCAGAGACACCATAGAAATCCTCCTCAAGAAAGAGGGAGTAGGTCCCCCTGCATGGTGACTATCTCAGCTTCTTGTAGATATAGACTGCTATACCCACCAGTAGGATTACTGATGAAATGATAGCCATAGGATAGATGGCACTTGGAGTTTCAACGAATCCATAGGTCAGCCACATGAGAATATTCATGAAGAGGCGCGAGTTATCCGCCTGATAGAACCACACATCTGTTGAGCTAGGGATATCCAAATAGTTGCCGGAGAACATCAGTGCTGAGCCGGTCATGACTACTCGACTCTTGCCATACTGAAATGCGGACATCCATGAGGGGTAGGTGCCATTGATTGCCGAGTATGACAGAGGATGCTCTGCAAATTCTGCTAGAGTCATATTTGGATATGTGAGGTTTCCAAAACTGTTTGGTCCACGCCTGAACTGCGCAAAACTTGTATCATAGCCGTGGGCTATTTCTGAGGGGCTCTTCAATGGCTTGAACGTGGCAGTCATTGTGACTAGAGAATTTATGTCTTTGAAGATTGGGTTTGTTGTGTCCCATGTGGAAGAGTCAAGTCGAAAGACAGCGGGATATGTTGCATTGATAGCATGATCATAGTCAAGCATCGCATCACTGAATGTGTACCCCTCCGTCGAGTTCAAGCTGAAACGGGGTCCTGTAATGTTCAGCTGATCCAGAAGCACATTGACACCTTCGTTCTCACCCATGGATGAAAGGGTAGGAGTGTTCCAATATGTTGAGTTCTGGTCAATGATCGGATCTCCCATGAGAAAGAGTGAACTGCCATTAGCTAGCATGGAACCAATTGCAGTAGCCTCTTTTGTCGTGTATGGAATGTACGAGTCAGGTTCCGCTATGATTAGCACATCAACGCCACTCAGGATAGTCTTGTTGAGTGGAAGGGTATTGACCCGCACGACATACCTTGTTGACTGGTTGACCATATCGAGCATGAGCTTGAACCCGCCAGTTGCATCATCAGCTTTGAACCTTGGGTTGTGACTTTCATCGTAGACGACCACAATTGGATTGAGTACACTAGACTGGCCAGTAGACTGAGCGCTAACTGGGACATGAAGACTAGAGAATACAATCAGCAGAGCCATAGACAGAACGACTAAGTTAGTAAATCTCCTGATGTGCATGATAGTTCAACTCGATATAGCTGCTCAGACTGCGTGCCTCATCTTGACCCGTTTTTTAAAGTTATCCTCAGATGTAAGGAAGTACTAGTCGGTTCTCCGCCATTCAACATAGAGTCGCCGCCTGTCTGCATCGGTCGATTCGACTCGTCGGAACTGATTCCTGATATCAGCAATCTTCTGAGCAAGCATATGATAGCACATCTTTGAGTCGCGCGACATGACTACATCCTGATAGAAACTGCGACATGTGCAGTATATATCTGGAATGACAAGGTATTCCCGCCTATGCCCCCGTACTATCCATGTTGTTGTATCACTTGGTCTAAATCTATACTCAATGACCTTGTTCTCTTCTACAGCCCGTAGTGCCCTAACAAATCGCTTGCCATATTTGTCCTTGAAGTGCTCAATATCCTCTTGAGTCAATTCCTTCTTGGCAAGCATCTTAATCTCATGAGGCTGCAGTATCATGTCAGTCACCTTGCTAATCATAGGACTACGTTAAAATCATGTGTATTGTACTGTCAGGGTGAAATGGAGTACATATTCGAGGACAGGGCCCTAGTCCTGCGAGAAACAACCCGAAGTGTCATGATAGTCACTGACATCCACATTGGCTATGAGATGGAGTTGCTGGAGAGAGCAGGAGTAGAGTTCCCGCCCCAGAGCCGTTCAATGTACAAACGCCTCGTACAACTGATTGAAGACTATAAAGCTGAATACCTGTACCTCATGGGAGACATCAAACATTCGATTGGTATTGATAGGGCCGTCAACTGGCGGGAAATTCCTGAATTCATAGAAGGGCTTAGTAAGATTGTTGGGATTACAGTCATACCTGGGAACCATGATGGCGACCTTCTTGCCTTGCTTCCCCGAGATGTGACACTGGGTGATGTGAGGGGAGAAATCTTGGAAATCAACGACCACAAGGTCGGTTTAATGCACGGGCATGCATGGCCATCTTCGGAAATCTTGGACAACTGCGAGACGATAATAATGGGGCACAATCATCCAACAGTCAGGAGATGGAAGGATGTATCGTCCCCAAGAATCGGCAGACCGGATAGAAAGAGAGCGTCGATTGCTGTCCCAGTAGTACTGAAGATGAAGCTGAGCAGGAACTGCGTGAGAAAGGCTCAGGGACAACTTGAAACGGATGATGGCGTCTGTGGGCTGGTCATCCTACCTAGCTTCAATGAACTCCTCACAGGAGTAAATGTCAACCGCCCACAGGCAAGACTCCAAGGACCGGTCTTCGAGAATGAGTGTGCAAGCCTAAGGACAGCGGAGGTATACAGTAGCAGTGGCATCCTTCTTGGCTCTGTGGAGGCGCTCCAGAACCAATTTGACGGTCCACGCTCCCAACGAAACCATTAAATCGTTCTCACTGTGGTTTCACTCGATTCATGGGTCGGTGGTCTAGCTTGGTATGATTCTTGGGATTGACTAAAGAATGGCAATCACTAGTATGTTTCTTCTTTCAGATTCCGTCTCATCAGATATTCCTTGACCTGTTTTCTTTCTAACACACTGTCAGGTAGTTCGACAGCCTCTATGTTGTCAATGATAAAGGACGTTGGGAATCGAATATTCTTGTCCATGTCAAGCATCTGTTTGACGTCAGAAATGACTCCAATTTCTTGCACTGACAAGTACTCCTGTTGAAGGGCAATAAGAGCCTCTCCTACCTCAACTCCCACCAACCATACCTGCCAACATCTCTTCTGTTTTCGTCTATACAGCATAAGATCAGGATGTGCTACCATGATTACCTCGGGTCCTAATTGCGTTCCAAGGACATCCTTGCCAGTTCGTGGAATTCGGTATTTTCCTCCTAGGAACCGCGGGTTCTCAACAATCGGTCTTAGGAAACTCATACTTATTCGTCCTGTCCTCACTGTGTCCATGCTATAGATAATATCCCTTGCTAGATTCCATGAATATGACCTTCCATCAGGAGCTTGCGGAATCTCTCCCTTGGATGGTAGTCGTAGGAAGGTGATGAGTTCTTCAGTTAGGCTGAACGTCCGTTTGTCGAACACTCTTCCATCTTGGTCAGAAACCTCCACGACATACTCCTCAGAAGCCTCAGCTAGGCCTACTATCAAAGTGGCATGCTCCATTACTTCGCCCATCTCAATGACCTTCTGTAAGGCTCTTTCAGTCCAGCTCTCTAAATCCTTGGGTATTGGCACATCGTGCGGCTCAATCAATCGACGAACAATCTCTCCCGACACTCGCCGGACAGTCAGCCTTTGGAGAAGGGACACTCCCTCGACCGCAGTGGAATCGCACTTAATCTCTCCATATAATACCCAAGTTCGCTCGTCGTCCTCATGGGCCATTGTCCAAAGGTAGTCCTTTCCTTCGAGGCGTGTAACAAGCACCGGAACCCTCTCTCCTGACAACCTCCTGAGGACATACTCAGCCCCATCCGCAAGTCCTGTGAAATCCTGCTCAGCCGTATAGGTTCCTCGGAGTGGCTTATCACGCTCCACGTCACTCAAGAAACCCACTTGCATCCGGACATTGCGCGGGTGCTCCTGTATGAGAATCCAGAGGGTCGGTTCCTCCTCATCTGCGATTATCTCCCCGAACTTATAGCTCTCATAGAGCTTGTGCGTCCTCTCTTTGGTAGCTGTCAGTCTTGAGGCGCGTACCACAAGGTTGGAATAAATAGTAGGAATATCGAATCGATGGATGGTATATTCGCTGATTTTGGTTTCGAATCCCATATGCGCCCATTGCCAACCAGCCATCGCTTTCCAGAGAATGTCCGCATGAGGAAGCACTCCTTCCTCGTCCTCGTATGCTATTCTCCACAACAAGAGGAAGAAACCACTGCAATACCGCGTCAGAAGCTCAGGAGAGTCGCAGAGTATGCTCCTAATGTTCCGTGGTACTGCACTGGCATCTCCGTAAATTGATCGAGCTTCAGCCAAGGCCCTCCAGAGACGAAGAGTGCTGTCAAACTTGCTGAACAGATCGGGCAAGGAGTCGAGTAGCTCTTCTGGATGAAGCTTGCCCTCCTTGTACATGGTGCATTGTTCTGCAACCTGTTGCAGGATTCCGGGTACATTCCAGCCCCGTGGAGAAATCTGTTTTGAAAGGAACTGGACGACCTTCTCGATTCGGTCTATCTCTTCGATACGTGTTTCGTCGGTGTCGAGAGAATCATTGGGTGTTGGAAGGACAAACGGAGGACGCCTTGTGGTTCGAGTAGGGTGAAGTGATTCGGGAAGATGCCTTCTCTTCTTCCCTCTAGTGATCTTCGAGAAGTGGGAATAGATACCAGGACGACCCGTGGGTTGAGCTGATAGTCCGCTCTCAAAGGTTGCACGCCCCCAGATTCCTCTCTGTTTACGTTGCCCATTGAGTTGTTGGTGTGCAAGCACATATTGGAGATGTGAAGGTAGAGGCTCTAACAAGTCGCTCCTACGTCCACGTGAGAGGCTAGGGGCAAGGTGGTAGATATCATTCAGGATGACCTGCTTGGGCATAAAACCAATTTTCGCGTAGTTCGATGAGGAAGAAAACCCTTTGCCATACATCTTGCTCTTTGCTACCTGTCCAGCGGGTACCCTCATCTTCTTCTGAGATTCAGCTCTGAACCGCTTTGCCCAGCCCCTAAGATGCGGCACCCCGAAAGGAGCTGACCATCGTTCATTCTTAATCGGGAGGTCTTGCACGATGACTCGGATATCTTCCCGACGTGGTGTCACCCATCCAAAGGTTCGTGGGGATGAGGGGAGATTCCACAAGATGACATCAAGCAAGTATCGTCTGGGTGAGTCATGGGGAAGTGGAGTCACGCGATTGGTCTGATATCTTGCGGATTTAAAGGGTAGAGGGACCGGACTATCCAACCAGATTACCTCGACCTGTTCCCTTGGAAGCCATTCGATGATTCGTTCCTCGAGGACCCTAAATGCGGGTTCCCTATGTGTGGGAGTGATGTTCCGCAATCTGTCCCATCCATCAATGACAAGTACATGGTCTTGGTCAGCATATTTCTCGGTGACCTCTCTGAACTGTGATTCCAAAGCGTTGATTCCCTTCCTGACATCATCGAAGAGGTAGTTCCCGGTCATCTCTCTACAATCAATGAACTCGATGTCCTCAACAAGCTGTTGCAGAGCCTCTCGTTTTCGCCGTGCGACCATACTAGGGGACTGAGGACCAAGAAGACGGAATCGTTGGAATCGTAGGAAACCGTCACCCAACTCTCCAGCGAGGTCAAACCACACAATCGGGACTCTTGACTGTCTGCTTTCCCTAAGTTTCTTCAAGTGATGGAGCAGATGCCAGTTTCGGGCCATCCATGCTGCTGATTCACCCGATGATCCACCAGAAGGCACGGAGAGATAGAGCGTGAAAATGATAGCATCCTTGACCCGGTCCTCGAAGGGGTCCTCCTCGATAACGTTCTCTAATGGAACACACTCTCTGAGGAGGGTGTGAACTCCCTTGCTCGGTTCCAATACCAATCCGAAGTGCGTCTGTTCCTTCTGACTCATTCCATCAAACTGGGGAGTGTAGAGGGTGCAGACCTGCGCATCGAACGTGCTCTCTTTCATCTGTTGTGCAATAGAGCGGACAAGCCGAGGGAGGAGCGAGAAGATATCCTGTTGATCCTCGTCTGGGTCCACAAGAACGATCCCCTTGAGAAGGCCCTTCGGGGCTGCGTGGTCATGCTTCACAAGTGTCCTATACTCGCTGATGATACCTGTTTCATAGCTCTCAAGCTGTGTGAACTCGTTCTTCTTGGGCGTGGAGAAGATGACTTGCTTCCACTCGCTGTCGGTCAGCTTGCGTTTGCAAGTAGTGAACTTGGGGATACGGGTATCCTGTTTGCCAGTCCGTGGCTTTTTCCCAATCAAGCTCCAGTTGATACCGATTTTGGTCTTGATGTCAAGGACCATGATGGGTGTCCAGATTATCTCGCCACCAAGGCTTCGACGGATGAAGACCACGAGGTCCGCCTTGCCTTTCCCATACCCACTACTCACAGGCATTTCTGCAGCTAGTAGGATGTCTGAAGGAGCGTCAAGGAAGTTGTCACCTGCGAAGATTGCCTGCTTCAAAGAGAATGGATGGAACATGTCCCCGAGCAGAATTCTGTGCCATTCATTGCCCTCCCGCTGTGCGACATGTGACATGAGGACATACAGGTCAGCTGCATCATCATCTGTCAGACAAGCCTTTGGAGGGTGTCGGTACCTATTGATGATTTTCATCTTGTACCCAACAGCCTCGATCAAAGGCTTGATGGTGTCACGGACCTCTTCAGTTATGCGCCAATGGACATGGACATTCTTGTGCTCATCATTGGTAAAGCAAAAGAGTCGGAGCTGTCTCTTATAAAAATCTCCGAGCCCA
>CAYPUO010000024.1:0-12144 GCA_964413775.1 uncultured archaeon | reverse complement strand
GCCGAGAACTGTCCAACAAAAGCCATCACTCTGGATGCTCAGCCAACTACCGAAACGATCAGGGTTTCAGATATTATTGTGGCTACAGGCTATCATGAAATGCAGCCAATAGCAGTGGATGAGTATGCCTATGGGAAACATCCCAATGTGATTACACAACTCGAACTGGCCAAGATTATTGATCCGAATGGCCCGCTGGAAGGATGCCTTGTACGTCCATCAGATAGTGGCCCTGCGGAACGAGTCATGATTGTCCAGTGTGTTGGTAGCAGAGATGAGAACTACTATCCGTATTGCTCAAAGATATGCTGTATCTTTGCCCTAAAACATGCCAACATTCTAGCTCAGGAGAGAGGAGCGACTAGTATCAATGTCGTATACATGGATATCAGGACATATGACCGACATGAGCGGTACTACAGAGAAGCACGAGAGAATGGCGTTGGATTTGTTCGAGGACGTGTCACTAGAGTGGAACCAAATGATGACAACACCCTGCGGGTGACTGTCTATGACTCGCTTCTAGACAAGTATCTGAGATTCACCGTAGACCTGCTTGTACTATCTTCTGCATTAGAACCTCCAAAGGACAGTGATAGCATAATCAAGTCACTTGAGCTGAAGACAGCCAGTGGCTTTGTCGCATCCGAAGACCCGCTATCTGAGAATGAGGTTGTTGTGGGAGATCATGTGTATGCATGCGGGACAGCGCTAGGACCAGCAGAGGTACCGGAGAGCGTGACACAGGCAAGGGCCGTTGTGTCAAGGATTCTGCAAGGAAGGAGATGAGAGAATGGCGGAAAGAGCGAAGTCATCTGTAATCCTCTGTACCTGTGGAAACCAGCTCAACCTTGACTATGACCTCCTCTCATCAGAACTCGGAAAGGATGGAAATGCGTCTTCCGTAGTCATGCATGAAATGTGCTGTCAACCAGAAGGACTCGCCAAGATTGCTGAACTGCTTGGTAAGGATAATGGACATCTTGTGATCGGTGCATGCACAAGCCAGAAGATTCAACCCCGTATCGATATCTACCTTAGAGAGAAGGGAATTGACCCATCTAAGATACGCTTTGTGAATATCAGGGAGCACTCTGCGTGGGTACATACAGACAGGGACGAGGCTACCAAGAAGTCATTGGATATGATTAGGGGTGCCCTAGCAGCGTCAGGCATCTCCAAGGAGTTGCTGACTGAAGAGAAGGAGATTAAGAACCATATCACTGTGATTGGTGGCGGTATAGCTGGTATTGAAGCTGCCCTCAGTCTGAATAACCTTGAGTATGAGGTTGCACTCATAGAACAGGGACCACAGCTCGGTGGGCATGTACTCGACCTCCCAATTGTTGCGCCTACTGGCAAGCCAGGCACTGAAGTCCTGCAAGGTAGGCTTGAAGCCGTCACTGCCAATAAGGGCATTACCATAATGACCGAAACCCATGTCAAGTTCTTCGAAGGTGAGATGGGCAACTTCACTGTGCACTATACAACAGGTGGAAATGATGATACACTGACAACATCAGCAGTAGTAATGGCAACTGGATTCAAGGAGTTCAAGCCTGTTATGATGGAGGAGTACAGGTATGGAAGGAATCCCGATGTGCTCACTCAGTATGAACTCTCTCAGATGCTCATAAAAGGCGAGTTCAAGAAACCGTCAGACGGAGAGCAGATTAAGGAAATCGTCATGGTCCAGTGTGTTGGTAGTAGGTCCGAGGACTACAAACGCGACTGTAGCAAGCTCTGCTGCACTTTTGCTATTGACAACGCCACGGAAATCAAGGAGAAATATCCTGAGGCCAATGTACGGATTGTCTACATGGATATACGGGTTCCATTCGAGAACGAGATGATCTACAAGAACGCGAGGGACCTTGGTGTTGATTTCATCAGAGGTAGGGTCAGTATGACCTGGGAAAAGGATGGACAGACCCATGTCAAGGTCTATGACTCTCTTTTGAACCAGTACTTCGAGATCCCTGTTGACCTCCTCATACTCTCTGCAGCAGTCCTACCTCCGGATGGACTTGCAGAACTCGCAGAAACGCTTGGCTATGAACTCGAAGACGATGGACACATCAAGGAACTCTATGGGAAACTTCGGAGAAATGAAACACGACGACGCGGAGTGGT
The DNA here is from genome assembly GCA_964413775.1 of uncultured archaeon. Taxonomy (GTDB): domain Archaea; phylum Asgardarchaeota; class Thorarchaeia; order Thorarchaeales; family Thorarchaeaceae; genus MP5-2226. The sequence continues at coordinate 10,011 of CAYPUO010000024.1, read as the reverse complement.
CGCTGTGGGAGCAGTGACCAGACCCCAGTTTGTATATGAGGCCGTCACAGATGCTCAGGCAGCCGCCCTTATGCTGCATAATGAACTCCAAGGTGGAAAGATTAGCAAGCTTGCGCGGGGAGCAGTCCTCGATGTAGATACTTGTGTGGGATGTAGTCTCTGTGCACAGCAGTGTCCTCGCGGAGTCCCCTTAATGATTGAACAGACAGATGCCGAGGCTGAAGACGAAAGGCAAAAGATTCTCTTCAAGGCATCTATCGATACTCTCAACTGCCATGCCTGTGGAGTATGCCAGAGCCTTTGTCCATCAGGTGCTACGCAGTTGAACTTTATCACCAATGATCAGTTGTGGTCACAGATTGAGGCCACTCTTGAAGGAGCTGGTCCCGAGTATCCCATTACGCTCTGCTTCCACTGCGAAGAGTGTGCAGTGTCTACAATCGACATTGTTGGAAACAGGCGAATGGAATATCCTGCAAGCACTCGCCTCATTCCAGTGCCATGCGCAGGGCGGGTCAGTATCATAGACATCCTGAAGGCATTCGAGTACGGTGCAAGCACCGTCATGATAGCATCCTGCGAGACAAATCGTTGCCATGTGGGTGGCACAGGAAACGAGATAGCACAAGTGCAAGTCGATGTTGCACAGGATATCCTGAATGCAATTGGATGGGAAAGCAAGAGGGTAGAGATGTTCAGGATGTTTAGTGCAGAACCACAGCGATTCACAACTGCTGTTGAAGAGATGGTAAAGCGAGCCAGAGAACTTGGGCCAACCCCAGTACACAAGGGCGAGGTTCCGAAGCAATTCGACTAGTGGCTATTCATCACTCTTCATCCGAGATATCTTCCTTAGAAAGACAAAGATGCGGTCCCATTCTAGGCTACCAACCTTCATGAGCGCGTGAACAGCCCTGTGACATGGGCGACAAAGAGCTACCCAATCATCTGGGTCTAGTGATTCTAGTCCTTTGACTGTCCAGAGTAGTTTCTGACTGTGCCTTTTTCCATCCTTTTTGTGAATTGCTTTCTTCTTGGACCCACAGATTCCGCATTTACTTCCAAATAGCTGTTCTCTTAGTCTGTGAATTGTTTCGATTTCCTCTCTGCGCCTCTCCCTTTGAGCAAGATCGCGTTCTTCTTCTGATTCGTAGAATCTTCTTGGAATCCAGCCCATATCCAAGAATATATTTCGTATAGGTTCAGCAGAGTCAAATCCGAAGTGCGATGCGATCTCTCTCTGAGTCATTCCTTCATCATAGTATAATGTGTGAATCTCCTCAGGATTGAGTTTGATTATCTGACGACCATTGGGACGTGCTGGCCATCCCTGCTCGATAAATACTCGTCGTATCACTTTCATAGAACTGCCCAAGAGGCCTGCTATGTCATGCATTGATAGGTTCTCCTTAAAGTACAACTTGTATACCTCCTCCGCGTTGATGTCCTCAATGGAATTGGGAGGCTCTCGAGGCTCCCAGCCTTGTTCAGCAAATATTCGTCTAATCGGTGCTGCAGTCCTGTAACCTAGGCTTTCTGCTACCTCTTTCATAGATAGCCCTTTAGAGAAATACATATGGTGGACTTCCTCTGGTTTTATGTCAATCAATGGAGTAGAGGAGGGTCTGGCAGTCCATCCCTGTTCTCTAAACACTCGACGAATGGCCCCTTCCGAACACTTGAGGAATCGCGCTATCTCGCATTGCGATAACTCGGATTCGAAATAGAGTCTGTGTACCTCATCAGGGTCCAAAAGGAGCTTTCGAGGGGATGCATCACGAGCATTCCATCCCTTTTCTCTGAATATTCTGTGAATCTTTGAGGTTGGACACTCGAATATATCCGCTATCTCCGAAAGAGACATCTCCTCCTCGAAATATAACTGATGTACCTCTTTGAGTTCATCCTCCGTCATGGAGGAGCGACCTGAACGGATCTCCCAACCATGTTCCTTAAACAAACGATGAATAGGACCTGTAGTTTTGTACCCGAAATACTCAGCAATCTCTGTTTGTGACAGATTCTCTTCGAAGTAAAGCCTATGCACTTCCTCTGGACTATATCTGGCTGGTCGATGTTCTGGCGTACGTTTTTCCCATCCTTGCTCTTTGAATAGCCTATGAAGTGGTGAAGAAGACCTGAGATTCATTTGTCTGGCAATTTCACTAATAGATAGTTTTTCTCCATAGTATAGCCTCTGTACTTCCTCTTGGTCTATCTCTATCTTTCGAGGGCTACCTGCTCTTGGTTGCCATCCCTGTTCGCGGAAGATTCTGACAATAGGCCTATGAGTCTTGACACCGAAATGCTCTGCTACCTGCCGAAGTGTCAGTTTTTCTTCATAGTACAATCTATGAGCTTCTTTGAGGTCCTCATCATCTAAGGACAACTTGTAATCTCTTAGTTCCCATCCTTGTTCTGTGAAGATTCGTTTTATCGGACCGGCTGATCTGTAACCGTAGAGCTTTGCGATGTTCTCCTGTGACAACTTTTCTTCAAAATACAACCTGCGTATCTCTTCTGGAATTAGATCCTTGTCGCAAGCAATTTCGAGTCCATTAGATGCAGCATCCTGAACTGTGTGTGTCCTTCGTTCCCAGTCTGTAATGAATTCATCCCTTTCAATGGGAGCCATAATTTCAGATTCTTCGACTCGTTCATCTGATAATGGTGAGCCCTTTTCCTTAGACTCTGCTGCAATTGGTTGTTCATTATTGCACTTTTCCAATGTTTCCGCTAATTGCTTATTGGCAAGTGATTTGCACTCGAACTGCATAACTATCTCTTTTGGTGTCTGGTTGTCGTTAAAATACAGGTCAGAAGCCCCATCAGCATAAATCCCGTTCTTCCTTATGATATCGAGTCGTTCCTCTTCCGATAGGAGTCTGTGTTCTCTCAGGATTTCTTCTCGGTCTATTGGTGTCAAATCACGTATCTCATGCCCAGTTTCTCTTCTTTCTCTATCATCTCTCAAAACGGTATGCTCCTTTAGAATCGAAAAGACGGCTATCAAACCTCATCTCTAGAGGCCTCTCTCGTCGTAGATTGGATCGCCCTTGAGTCACCAATCCGGAAATATCATCTACCCACGCCCAATCATCTTTCAGTAGCCTCTGGAATACATCATGAGAATAGTTCTGGAACGACTCTGGAACGTGACACTTTACCTCGATGTTGTTTTCAGCCCCCCATTCTGGAAGACTCTTGTATAGGGCATTTCGAGATGACTCGTTCAGAGAGGATATGATAGTCGCATGTCCCCAATCACATCCGACATAAGCTTCAGCGGAGGGCGAATTGGCCAGAAAGGCTCGCACAATGCATTGGTTCTTGTCCTGTTCACCTTGGGTGGTGATGATTAGTGGACGAGGTAGCTTTGCTTCTTTGATCTCATAGAATACCTGTATCGCGTCCTGCTTTCTCATACGGCTTAAGAAAGCAATCGCGCTTTCCTCGTTCACTCCCCAATGCTTTCGCCCCTTCTCAGTTTCTAAGAAAGCTAGGTTTAGTCTTGCAGATGTGGAATCAAGTACCTTTGCTTCTTCAAGAGACATTCGATGTAGATTCCGACTCCTCCATCGTCCATACTTGGATATCAAAGACCGAAGATCCACCTCTTCTTGAAGGCCCGCGAGAATCCGCTGGTGTGTTGGATTCCATTCGTTCCTTGACCTACTGAAAATGCTGGGGTTGAATGCTCTTGCTGACCAATCGACCTCAGCAAGACTTGGAAGATATCGCTTTGCCTGCTCTAAAGCAGATGCTGGCATGAATAGCATCTGAAGACGGACAGGATAGATACTGGAAATGCCCAAGCCCACGGACCAGCTCAGATGAGGATGAGGCCAGCGATAAGCATTCCCAAAGTACAGTACTCGTCTCAGCCCAAATGCCTGTGGGCGAACATGAGTCCTCAAGTGCAGGCCCAGCGTGAACAGAACGAAGCGCTCCATCCACTTCTCTTTTGATTTACTGGCCTGTTCCTTTGTAACAGGCAATCTGAGTGTGATATTTCCCGTCCTGTTCAGCATCTGACAATGTCTTATGGCAGTGCTTCTCAAATCAGGAGATTTTGCCATAATGTCATAAAGAAAGCGAGTAAATGCACGTTCATGCAGTGTCTCGCTGGTTGCCCTTTCAGTTCCAGATGCCGAGGATTCAGCTCGAATGATTTGAAGGTACGAAGGAATGCTTGCTGCTTGAACAAGAAACCTGTAGCGCACCTCAAGCAATGATTTGAAATAGCGGAGCGGAGTCAATCGGAAGAAGAACTCAATGGGATCGTTCTGTAGCTCTGGTTCTTTGAGAACCCAGACTAGGAACGCCTTTAGCTCATGTCTGAAGTCACCTTGTATTGATTGAGGAATAATCTGCTCTAGGTCATCCCATGCAGTATCGCTCTTAGTGAATGTTGGATGGATGATGGTATTTGTCAGGGTTGCAAGCTCATCCCAAGAGAGGCGGTCCTCAAGTATTCGCATGATAGAGAAAGCAACCGAGTCAGGGTCGCGAGGCGCGACTGCCTGATGCCAGCTCGCTCGATATGTTTCGATTGGGTCCATCAGCAGCATCCAGACTTCAAACGGATAGATGAAATGCTTCTCAAGCGTTTTTCCACTCACAGGATGATGAACCGACAGCCACAGCCTTGTGTCATCAACGACTCGTTGGACAATGAATACTGCATTTCTGTCACCCTCTCCTAGTCGTGAAAACATGAGCTGTGGCTATCCTTTTTAGTAGACGATGGAATCTCTGGAACATTGTAGGGATTCGAATATTAGTTGAGCTTTTTGCATGAGTCACGAGTCATGCGAATCGCTTGAAACACTATTGGGTGTCTTTCTTCGGGGTTTCGGGGATGCAAATAGTCATAGATAATGATGGTTAGAGCAATCAATAGGATACTGGCTGCAACAGATATGTCAATGAAGATTCCTGCATCCTCCTTGCTAGAATACACATGAACCCACACATAATCTACCGCAATGTTCCCGTTTATATCATAAGCATGAAGTTTAATGGTGTAGACTCCTTTGTCCAAGGGCCCAATTTGCCTTTGGACGAACGACCGCGTCCAATCTTGCTCCATAATCATGCTCCCATTCAAGTAAATTTGGAAACGTGACGGTTGGCAATCCCAGGCGTACCATCTCAATGTGAAGCTCTCATTATCTAACACATGGTCGATATCTACTGGACCATAGATTACTGGAGGTAGATTGTCTACTAATAGGGAGGGGCTCGTATCTGTTGCATTGGCCCATCCAGATATTTGGTACAATCCCGAGCCATTATAATCGCTCCATTTGTTTCCAAGCCAGAAATTCTCACTGGTATATTCCGCTGCATTCCCGTTGCTGTTCCATCCTATCGAGTTATTCGTTAAGTCAGAAGATACAGAACCAGAAAAGGATTCGATTCCATAGCCAGCATTGGTACAGAGAAGATTGTCCTTGAAAATGCAGCTTGACATGAGCTGCATCGTTATTCCATCCCACTCGTTCTGGACTGCGTTATCCGCGTCAAAGGTGCAGTTCGTACATCTCTCCAGTCTGAATCCAGCACCTGAATTCAGGACGGATGTGTTATTGGTGACTCGACAATTCTCTATGTTTCCGAACACGAATCCATAGGATTGCGAGAGATATGCGATATTCGAAAGCAGCTCGAAGCCGTCTGAATGTACTATGTTAATTCCAGCTACATTGGTCGATTGGATTAGATTATATCTCAGACTACAGTTGCTCGAGTCAGATATGTCTATTCCCGTTTCTGCCTGTCGAATAGAGTTATCTAGGACTTCGCAGGAACTTGACTCGTAGATGCTAATCCCTGTATCAGATATGCTTGTTATGGAATTCCTGCTAAAGATGCAGTTCTGTGAATCTCTCACATAGATTCCATACCTTGCATCTATGATGGTAACGTTCTCAAGTGATGCATTTGTCACATTATCGAGACTCACTCCAACTCCATATTCTTCTCCATTAGATTCCAGAAAGCTGTCGATGATTCTGAAATGTAAAGTGGTGTCTGTGACTCGGATGCATGTGTGAGCAGATTGGATGACAAGACCCTCGATAATGATCGGATCATCAGCAGTGCCGGCTCCGGGCCATCCTTCAGTTGATGCCAAGCTTATCATATCAGCATCGGAGCTAATAGAGATGGGAAGGTCTGTATTGAGTGCCATTAGGGCATCCGAAGTCTTTCCGGAAGAAAACTGATAACCTAGATGTCCGCCTGCTATAATTGATTGTGGAATGGCCATAGATAATACAATAAGGAGAGCATATGCTGCTGCAGGCAACGGAATAGTGTTCTTCATGATACGTGATATGCGGACATCCTACGCATTTAAAGTCAATTACTGATCTGCCCATGCTGAAGCCCAATCAAAGACCTTTGAAAGGAGCTGCTTGGTGATTTTGCATTTTGGAAGAAGAGCTTTGTAGTCACGTTTCCCGAACCTACTATCAGCAGTAATAGGGATTTTTATTTCACCAGTAGAGCCATGTCGTTTGATATGTGCGGCAATCCAATCATACCTCTCCACGACAACTTCGTACCTGTCCTCTAGCGTTCTACTGAGGAATCCCTTTTTTGAGCATGAGTAATCAGTTCTTTTTAAAACAAAACGGAGAGTGAAATAGGATGTAGTTAGTGCATTATATATAGCATAGCAGCAACCAGTGAATTGGATGTGGGACTCCAACATAGAAAGAGCTGTTTCTAGCTCCTTTAGAGATTTCCAAATGATATCCACAACAATGCTCGGCTGTATCCTAACCATGTCGGAGATGTTCTCACCACACAGCCTCTTTCCGTTTGTCAGTGCAGTCCAAAGATACAGATGCTCATTTCCGGACTTTGCAGCTCTGAAATCTTGCTGTGTATAGATTTTGCAGTCAAACAGAGGTTTTGCATACCTTTTATTCACTTTTTGCATAGCTTTCCTTATCTTTTCAGCACCTTCTTCCCCCTGTGTTACTACTATAAGGTCGATATCGCTTTGCGGCTCTTCCTCTTCCAATGCATGACTTCCAATCAAGAATATCGACCATACTTGATCGCAATTATACTTTAGGAAATTACTCAGCAAATCCCATTCATCAGGCCTCATCCTTTTGCACATCCCCCACTGGTATGAGATGCTCGTTCTTATAAAATGCAGCACAACTATGAATGATGCTAATATGTGATAAAGAAGGCATTGGAATCTGCTCCTTTTCGACTTCAAGAACCATCTCGGATTCAGTTGCTGATAGAATTGGGAGCGTTCAAAATAGACTCTTAAAAAATTAAGAAAAGTGCGATAGAGAAAATTGCAGTCAGTGGAAACAGCCAAATTTCGATGAGCAGCAATAGGAGGAAATTGAGCCGAGGCAGTCCAACTATGGAAATTCAGAAAATGCGCTTCAAATACACAGTCTGTATTCCAGATTGATTGAGATATTAGCTGGTGTTCCTTGATTTCATGTTGAAATCATTTCTAGTTAACATCAAAGATTTTTTGGCTTTATTGCGCAGTTTTCTGCAGTTTGAATGACCGAAGAGGACTATCCAGTTCGAATCCTAATAACTATGAAATATCGAAGTCGATTTCGTGTGTTACATTCCTATGGTCGCTCGATTCTCAAGGTATCCACATCATAGAGTACATCCATACTCTGCCCAAGATTCAATGGCATCGCTTCCCTCTGTCTATGTATGACAATTGAAGCTGAGCCATTCAATGTGGAAGAGATCACGACTGACTCTCCAAGATTCCCCCATTACGCATACGTCTTAGAGAATGGGGGAGCATAAGAGTGGCTCACAAGAACAAGTGGATGCTAGAAAGGTGATGGTGAAGTGGAATATCCAGTAGTTGTGAAGGATGGTAGGCTATGCCTGGAGATGTCTGGATGGGAGTTCGTCAGGAACATCGTTGCTACTGACGATACGAGAGCGAAGTATGCTGATGACATCAAGGAGATCCATGATAGGCTTCAAGCGGCCTGTACATATTGTGGGAAGTGCTGCAAGCAGACAGAGCATATCGTCATCCACGAGTATGAGACTCAACGAATAGCCGCTCTGTTGAAGGAGCGGTTCGGGATCGAAGGAGTCCTCAAGCATATCTACTATCGACCCATCCCGTTCAAAAGGTTCACGCAGTACGTGTTCCATTACGAGGATGTCTGTCCCTTCTTGAACCACAACCGCTGTGATATCTTGGAATCCAGTCCCCTCTGGGAACGTAGCCGGACCAGATAGAGTTGATGGCAAGCGCGACAGCATCCTGCATCTGCTCCAGTGCAATGAGTTCTCGGTCATCAATCACAAATTGCAGCATATCAGATGGGAAGTCCTTCGAGGAGAGGCGGTCTGCGATGGCATCTCTCTTGCTAGAATATTAGAGCGCGCATCCGATGGCCTATCTTGTCGTGAGTATCGCCTTTCATCATTTTTGAATAAGGAATCTTTGCGAAGTGCCCACTTGATAAAATCCGTAACTGGTTCTAATTTCCGTGTTCGCATTGATTTTCAGCATGGTCTTACATCGGATATTTCCGTTTATCTCTAGCTCATGCTTCTTCTCCTTGCCTTGGAACCTTGTTCGCCTCATGACTTGAATAGCTCAAGAAAAAACTGAAAACGACCGTTTTGAGCTTCTAAGGAGAATAGTAGACTATTGGAAGTGGGATTGGAAATACGAAAGGGGTTGGAAATTATTCGATCAGTGGGAGAAACGGATAAGGAAACCCTTACTTCATCCACATCATATTGTTACACTAGATATACCAATCTGGATTCACAGTGGGTATGAAATGTATAGTCAATAAATCGATATTCATTTTTCCTGATATAATCTGTATGGGAAAACCTCCGTATTTTTTCATATATCTAGATATGCGCTTAATCGTATTACAGGCTTGCCATTTCGTAGTGGAGAAACATTCATGAACGCTAGTACAATCACTTGAGCTGTAGTGGGGATTTCCTTATATCGGGATTCTTTTCAGGCGGCTGTGACATGAGTGATAGAAAATACTACACGGAGCGAAAAGGAACTGACAAACGGCTGAGTCTGCAACAGCTGAAAAGACTGTTCCTGACCTTCTATGCTGAATTAAGAAAGGAAGGTAACTACGGTAGCTATCTCTCAAACGCTAATTCGCAATGGACACCAAACGCTGAAACCTACATTCTAACACATCTCAGATTGGACAATGTTTGGCCCATTGAGAAGCAAGTTGATAATTATGATGAGGATGTTCTTTTCACAATAATGGAGTTCCTCTATGATTTCGTTGAAATGCCCATGAGCTTTGAGGATTGGGATGATGAAAGAAAAACAAAACATGCGAAACAAGAGGCGAGAGATATGTCCAGAGCTCGAATAAACGAAATGTTGAAAGGATATGACAGAGGCTATCAATTGACTGAGGGCGGCGAGATTGTTGAAATTGTACCTGAGGAATTCAGTCATCTTGTCACTCTAATTCCAGAAACTGATGACCAAGAGAATGTCGACGAACGAGTCCAATATGCAATTAGCAGATTCTTCACTCGCGGTTCTAAAGCTGAAGATAGGAAGGAGGCATTGCGAATACTAGGAGATGTTATGGAATACCTAAAGAGAAGTGGAATCAGACTCGACACAAAGGATGAGAAATCGTTATTCCAGATACTGAATCAGTTCGCAATTAGGCATCACAATAAAACTCAGCTAGATGACTATGACAAGGATTCCTTCTATGAATACAGATTCTATGTTCTTCTTGCTTCGGTCCGGTTTCTTATGAAACGGATTTCAGACGAAACGAGTCAGTAGAAGAGTGCAGGTGTTCTTCCCGCACTTGCCCTCTCTTTCTGTACTGACAAGACTGTAATAGAAGTGATGCTTATTACTAAATGGAACTGGAGGCTGATAGGCACTGTTAGCTGAAGGTGAACTCCATCCTGCTTCATACGAAGGACACAAAGGTTGTCATCTTCGATATCAGCTGCGAGTACCCACTC
>CAYPUO010000023.1:0-12448 GCA_964413775.1 uncultured archaeon | reverse complement strand
GGACAAGGTTCCATGGGTGCAGGTCTTCCGATGTTATTTTACTCAACTCACGGACTTCTTTCTCCATTACTCGTCCGGCTACTGAAGGGAGTACTACTGTGAAGCCTACTATTGAAGGCTGAGATCGGTGGGCTGCTCCAAAAGCATCATTGACAAACAAGTCAAAGAAGGGATATAGTTCTTGAACAATGGGTTCTCGTGCGACCTCTTCAACTGGCCCTTTCTTGTTCTCCCCATCAAACATCCTCACGTTCTCTAGGACAAGAATCTCTCCAACCTTGACCCTGGTGATAGCATCTTTTGCTTTCTGCCCGAATATGTCATCTACATAGACAGCATTGAACCCAAGGCTTCTTAGAATCTCAGTATGTTGTTTCAAGGGAATAAAATCGTCGCTACCTGGTCTACCTTGATGTGCCATTAAGACTACTCTACTCGAAGATAGCTCTTTGAGAGTTGGAGCTGTTGCAATGATTCGAGAGTCATCTATAATGGCTTTGGTTTCTGGATCTATAGAGCAGTTCATGTCTACACGAATCAGGACACGTTTGCCCTTGTAGTCCACATCATCGAGAGTTTTGAAGGGAAGTTCCACTTTCCATCACCTACTTGACCTGTCTGTTTCTCAAGGAAAGGTTCTGAATAGCAGCTTCCTCAAAAACATGTCTACTAATACGCTCTGGGATATCATATCAAAAGAGGTTACTCCGACCGGGGGAGTTGTACTCAGAATAGGATGGCGTATTGGTCTAAGTACAAGATTACAGCAAGGAGCACTAATAGATAGTGGTGCCGCAGGGGGGATTCTTAGGCCCTGAGTTGGAAATCAACCCAAGTGAGCCCCCGACTTCGAGATTTCTCATCTCGGGCCTACGAGACATTGACCCCATAGTTTAGCCGAGTAGACTCGGCAAGATTATGAGTCTCGCGCCCTAAATGCCCATCAAGGAGCGATTCCCGAGGATTCCAGGCTAGGCCACTGCGGCATTCTCTCTATTGCCGGATTGTCTGGCGGAGGTCACCACTTGAATTATCTATTAAAGTTACCTTTCTGTGGCTAATGAAAAATGCACCTGTAATGTAAGTATTACAGCAGCTTCTTGACTATAGTAATAGAGCGATATATACCCTTCAAGGATATGCTTAAGTAACTAACAACGGATGGTAAGCTGAGGTGCCTCAATATGCCTGGAAGTACTGATACAAGAAAAGATGGCGAAGTAGAAGATGAAACCTACTCTCAGAGCTATACTCGTCACTTGGAACGAAGGCTGCGTGCACTCGAAACGGAACGTCAGATACTTCAGGCAGAGCGAGGCAGGCTTGAGAAAGAAACGCAGACTCTTAGGACAGAACTTGAGAAGCTAAGACAGAGTCCCCTTATCACAGCGACCATATCCGAGATATTAGAAGATGGCAGGGCAGTTGTAAAGAGCTCAACAGGTCCAACCTTTGTGACTCATGTGTCTTCGAGCATCCCGAAGGACAAACTGCAGCCTGGTGCAAGAGTTGCGCTTAACCAGCGATCCTTCGCTGTTACACAAGAGCTGCCTCCATCACGAGACCCAATGATTCGCGCTATGGAGATTGAAGAAGCTCCCAATGTTTCATATGCTGATATCGGTGGACTGCGTGACCAGCTTAGAGAGATTCGGGAAACTGTGGAGTTGCCACTTATCCAACCTGAGTTATTCGAGCAAGTTGGTATTGAACCGCCTAAAGGGGTGCTATTGACCGGCCCTCCAGGGACTGGAAAGACCTTGAGCGCAAGAGCAGTAGCACATGAAACTAATGCCACTTTTATCAGGGTGATTGGTTCGGAGCTCGTCCAGAAGTTCATTGGAGAAGGAGCAAGACTAGTTCGCGAGATATTCATGATGGCGAAAGAAAAGGCCCCCGCAATCGTGTTTGTCGATGAGCTAGATGCAGTAGGTTCTCATCGTCTTGATATAGCAACTTCGGGTGACCGGGAAGTACAGCGTACGCTTATGCAGCTGCTATCAGAGCTTGATGGATTTGAAACAAGAGGACAAGTTGCCATTATTGGAGCAACAAATAGACCAGATATCTTGGATCCAGCTCTGCTTAGGCCAGGACGATTTGATAGGATTATTGAATTCCCGTTTCCTGATCCTACAAGCCAGAGAGAGATATTCAAGATTCATACCCGAGGAATGAATATCCAGAGTGAAGTGAATTTTGACTTGCTTGTCACTGACCGAAGAAAACTCACTGGTGCTGACATCAAGGCGATTTGTACTGAAGCAGGGATGTTTGCCATCAGAGATGGGCAGACTTGTGTTACACAGCAGCATTTCCGGAAAGCAATTGATAAGATAAGAGAACGTAGCGAAAACGATATTCCTAGTAATATCTACTGCTAGAGATTTGCTATATTGCATAGCAGGGATAGCGGCGCGAAAATGCGGTATAGAGACCATCTAAAGATGTCCCTTGAGGGGCTAGTTCCAGAAGACCTTCCATTGCCAAGAGGCTATCATCTCATAGGTCATGTTAGCCTACTAACATTGAATTTCAAAAACGACGAATATGCCAGACTAATAGGAGAAGCTACTCTGAGATATGATTCGCGTATCAAGTCCGTTATAGTAAGAAAAGGGCCCACGTCAGGAATCACAAGGAAACCTGAATATACTGTTGTTGCTGGCAGTCAGGATACTGTTACAACACACCGCGAAAATGGAGTTGTCTTTCGTGTTGATCCATTGAGACTTACTTTTTCAGGTGGAAACAAAAACGAGAGAATCCACTTGTCAGATAAGGTACATAGTCAAGAGTATGTTGTTGATATGTTTGCATGCGTTGGTCAGTTTGCATTGCATGTGGCGAGAAACACTGGTGCAAGTGTTTTGGCAATCGAAATTAATCCCGAAGCATTTCGGTTTCTGCGGGAGAATATCCATATCAATGGGTTAGATAATCAGGTGGAAGCTCAACTTGGAGATTGTAGAGTTGTCCATCCAGTCGGAATTGCAGATAGAGTGATAATGGGATATCTCCATCGTACGATTGATTTTCTACCAGACGCTGTTGAAACGCTTTCTCCGAAAGGAGGACTAGTACATATGCACTCAGCCATTTCTGAGAGAGATATCAGTAGTCATTGTAATACTATTAATACGATTGGCAGACAGTATGGATTTGATTCTGATATTGTCACAAGAGAAGTAAAGCACTATGCACCAGGTATAGTCCATTATGTATTTGACATCAGTTATCGACCTGAGTGAATACTAGACCAAAACAAAATCGTTTTATCCAATGAGAAACAGGACACGTTGAGGTAACACAATTGGGGTTCAGAGGATTATCACCAAAACAAATGGCGCGTATGATGAAGAAGATGGGTATTGAGCAGAGTGATTTGAAGGGAGTGCGAGAAGTGATAATCCGATTTGAAGATAAGGAATGGTTGATTTCGAATCCCCAAGTAGGAGTTATCAAGCAGGCAGGAACTGAGTCATACCAGATCTCTGGTTCAAAGACCGAGAGAGGAGTGACTGCTGGAACTGCATCTGCCCCACTATCTAATCATCCCGAAGAGGCCAAGCAAATCGAGATACCAGTTGAGGACGCAGCACTCGTTGCTGGTCAGACTGGGGTTTCAATAGAAGAAGCAACAGAAGCGCTTAGGGAAACTCAAGGTGACCTGGCTGCGGCAATCCTGAAGCTCAGAAGATAAAGTACTAGTCCTTGTTCATTCGGTCCCGTATCATCTTCAGCCGCATGAAGTCCTCACGCTCGCGCTCTTCAAGAGCAAGCCTGACAAACCGTGCAGTTGCATCCAAGCTTGGAATGACAATGGTTTCCAATGCAGATACGCGACGCTTTGTCCTTTCAATCTCAAGAGCCAGCCGTTTTACTGTGGACTCAATTTCTGCAAGACGTACGAGAGACTTCAATGCCTCTCTGAACTTAGTGCTCATTGTGTCAAGTCGAGCGCTTGAATCAGGCAGAGAATAAGGTAACTCAGGCACATGTTGTTCAACAGACATTACTGGAACACGAACACCCATCATTGAACGAGTAGCGATACTAATGTCTGTCTGCACTTTGCTTGCGTATGCAAACTCAATTACTCGTGCAGGACCCATTATCATCTTAGCTTGTGTAAGACTGGAGAACGCTTCTGACAAGGAAGCTTCAACAGCCTGCCGTGCTTCTTTGATTTCGGCAATTGCATTGAAGAATTCCATGATTAGGGAGTCGCGCTTTTCTTTCAGGAGATCATGGCCACGCTCTGCGAGACGCATCCTATTCTTGAGTCTGAGAAGCTCCATCCTTGTTGTCTTGGTTCCAGGTAGAACTTTGCTCATGCCGCTCTCACCAGTACGCAAAGTCATCATAGAAGTCCGAATGCAAATGCACTCATTAGGACTCCGAAGATGCAGATTATTAGCCAGTCCCGGATATACTTTTCCACTCGATCTGGATTATCGTTAATCTGTCCAGTAGTAATAAGTGTCATGGCTGAAATGAACATGAATGCAAATGGGAGAGATACTGTGATATTATCAATGGGTGTATGGGTGACGAAGAGCGTTCCAACTAGTAAACAGAATAGGAAGAAGCTAATCACCATCAGTGAAGTCAAGATTCTTTGAATCCGGCTGACATCCATTTTTCGAATCTCCTGAGATTGGGATATCTACGATAGCTACCCGATGCCCACACAGAATCATTCGATTCAAAAAGGTTGTGTATTGTCTTGGAGTCCTTGTTGGGAACAGAGTTGTTTTACCAACAAAAACAATAGTGTTGCAAATTGCCGGGTCACACTGGCTCTGCATAACGCTCTCATGTGTTCCGCGCTCACCTCATGTTAATTTCTGACATGCTGGATGGTATCTATAAAGAAGTACATGTTTCTATCCGAGACTCTCACTCCCTTGGCTGCCCTTCAGGCGACTCACAATGTTTATCAAGAACTGATTGTCTTAATTGTATTACAATAAGTACTTGTGATACGATGAGGTTATACAGATGACCATTGCTATCCACGAATCTGCATTAATCCGGCATTTCAATACAAGGAAAGAAACCCTAAGAGCATGGGAAGAGAAGATAGGAGCCCGTTTCAGTCCCTTCAGGGGATTCAAGATGCCGGATAGTCGCCTCTACGTTGAGCATCCGGATTTTCTTGACTCGATAGTAGACCTAATCATCACTAATGAAAGACACATCTTTATTCGTGGTCCTGTAGGCAGCGGGAAAAGTACTCTGATGCTTCTTGCTTTACGAGACCTACCCACTCTTGCTGACCGCAGAGGAAACAAGTTCATTACAGGCTATGTCGGGATGACGGGGCTTTACGAGAAGCAAATGGCAGCGGCCATTGCTGATTCTCTCCGGATAAAGTACAGGCGATCTTGGGAATCTAGTCAGATCATTGATGCAGTAGCTCAAGAAAGTGTCAGGAGATATATAGAAGAGAAAAGCCGTACTGCACTCTTTATCGAAGATGTAGCGGATAATCAGGAAGCGGCCTTTCACAAACTGCGGTTTCTTGCAGACTTACCAAGTGAGGAAATGAAGGAAGAGTATGGTGCTGTTGTCGATGAGCCTATTGTGACTCTTGTGATGAGTGGAACGACGCTCTACTGGAATGCTATGCTATCTTTTCTACCACAGATTGCCGACCGAACAGAACCACTTGATGTCCCGTCTTTGGATGATGAGAAAGCGAAAGAATTCATTGGCAGAAGGATTGCTTATGCAAGAGGAAAGATAGATGTCTTCAATCCGGAGAACTTTAGCGTCTATCCATTTCACGAACAATCAGTTGTTGTTCTCAATGCTGCTGCAAAAGGAAATCCGCGGGACATCAGGATGCTGGCCCGTGGTTGTCAGCAGGTTGGAGCTGAGAGACTGAAAAACTCTGGAAATCCAGAGGTAGATACTGAGATAGCATCATTGGTAGCAAATGCCTATGAGTCTATTCTCAAGGAGGTGGGTTAATGAGCCTACTTGGAAAATATCGGAAAGAAGAAGAAGAGCGGCGTGAGGATGATGATAAGGCTACAACAGCAAGTAGCTCAACATCTCATATACAGACCACGTCAAAGAGAGAGATATCTGTAGCAGTTCCAAATAAGGAAAGAAAGAGTCCTATCATGTCCTTCAGTGTGACGACAGATTTGAGATCATGTTTGCAGGCTGTAAGGAATAAGAAGGCAATCAATCTGAGTATGTGGGTTGAACGAAAACTACGCGAGGCATTAGCAGAGGAATTTCCAAATATTGCTGATGAATACTTGGAATGAGTCAATGGTTTGCACAGCTGATGTTCTAAATACCCCTCTTCCGGAAATATGCATACTCGGCGGCCTTGGCCATGCATAGAGCTGCAAGTGCGGGGTCATCATAACAAGGGATGTGATTCATCTCAAGTAAATCCTTCCCAGGTCTGCCGACGTCACCAGAGAGCCATACTCCTACCACTGGCTTATCGCTTGCAGCTGACCGTACCCCCTCCAGTGTTCCAGCAGCATGCTCAGTTTGGGTCATCCCGGCGAATGTCGGGACAGCACATACAACAAGAAGCATGTCTACGTTTCCATCATTCAAGAGGAGTTCGGTTGCTATGCGGTACTCCCGACGACCACCGCTTGCAACCACATCAACTGGATTATCAATAGATGCTATGCGTGAGAGCACTTGTCGAAGCTCATGAGTAGTCTTAGGATCAAACTGTGCAATTCTCAGCCCAAGAGAAGATGCAGCGTCTGTCGAGAGAACACCTGCTCCGCCTGTATTACTAATAATACCAATATTACGACCCTTGGGTAATGGCTGGTAGTCAAAGACCTTGCATATCTCGAGGAGTGAATCTAAAGTAGGAGCAGTGACACAACCGGCCTGCTGCATCATACCATTGAATATGCTGGTTGATCCAGCAAGTGATCCAGTGTGACTCTGAGTAGCACGTGCCCCTGCCTCACTTCTCCCACCCTTCAATATGACTGTGGGTTTTACTCTCGCTGCTGTCTTCAAAGACTTGAAGAACTCTCGTCCTTCGTCTACCCCTTCAACATATACAGCAATTGCTCTTGTTTTTGGGTCATCACGTAAGTAGCCTAGAATTTCAGCAAACCCGACATCCGCAGCGTTTCCTATGCTGGCAAACTTGCTTATCCCAATACGCTTTGAACGAGTAGTATAAATCATCATACCACCTAGCGCACCACTCTGAGAGAGAAGTGCAATATTACCACGTTCGGGCATCATGGTGAATGTACCATTGAAGAGTCTGCTATTAGATATGCCAACGCAGTTAGGTCCTATAACTCGTACTCCAGCATTCCTCGCTGCTCTTACTAGCTCTCGTTCTAGTTTGGCCCCGTCCGGCCCGGTTTCGCTGAACCCCCCAGATATTATGATAGCATGCTTTGCTCCTGCTTCCTTAATTTGCGGCATAAGACCTGGACAATATTTTGCAGCAACTACAACAATCACAAGGTCAACTGGTACAGGGAGCTCTTGCAGGCTTGAATATACTTTCGCCCCCAGGATGTAGTCGCTTGACCTGCTGATTGGATAGATTTCAATCTCGGAAGCAAGTAAGTTCATCAGTATTGAATTCCCCAATTTACGATAGTCAGAGGAAGCACCAATCAATGCAACTCTCTTTGGATTAAAGAAAGAATCAATGTCTGTTGGTTGAGAGGAATTTGAACTAGGCATGAACTGGTCACAGATGTATTGAAGATTTATGCATGTCTATAGGCTGTAATGTTGGTATTACAAGTATTATTCACGTCACCAGCTAAACTATGTCGTCCAAGTTTTCCTGTAAAAGCTCTCAAGCTCAGAATGATACATACAGTTTCTCTCTATGGCACCACAGACAACCGATTTTGTTTCGGGGCAGCGACTCTTAATACGTCTAATAGCTTCAAGGATGGAGTTACGAATTGGCTTTGAATTCTTTCTGCAAAATGAATCTAGCAGTGACAAGACGGCTGACTCATGATAGAAGTTGCTCAATGCTCCAATGGCAACAGTGGCAATTCGAGCATCATGTAAGTCCACTAGTTCGACGAGTGGCAGAATAGAGTCGGCGTATCGAATGGCAACGTGATCTCTTATTGACAGTACAAGCTTTTGATAAGATATGCTCTCATCAGTGGAGATATACAAGTCAGCAATTTCTTTCAATATATGAGTGAGAGTCGGACATGCATGCCTACTACCAAGGAAGGTTAGTGTGCTAGTATCTTGTATCATGATTGATGTCAAGAGCTTTCTGTATTCCCGGTGAGATGGATGCAATAGCGTACTCTGATTCATTTCTGATTCCGGTATCCCTAGAAGTCTTGCTCTCTGGTCTGGTGATACTTGTAATACAGATACTACCTGTTCAAGTACATCATGCGAAACTGTTGTACCCGCAACGCCCAGACTTGCCAGTGCAATACGGCCATACTCAGATTGCCAGAGCTCATTGACATCTGTCAGATCGCCTTGAAATCTGAAAGCGACAGTAGAAAGACTCTCTCTTTGAGCTGCATCAATCTCACTCGCAAGTGATGGCGATATGTTAGATTCTGTTTGTCCTGTTTCGAAGAACAGTGCATCACCAGATTCTATCTGTTCATGCGACATTAGCTCAATGGCGTTTCTAATTAAATGGCTTGCATCTATAAACGATTCTGCTTCAGAAGACTGCTTTAGAATAGAAAAGGTGTCTATATTGGCTGGCTCAAGACCCAGACACCCAAACAATGAAAATACAATCTCTCTGAATTTCAATGGTTCAAGTCGGAGCTTTGCCTTCTGGAATCCAGCTGGGACCGGATACTCTTGACTTGATGCCTTTGCAAGAAACTCAGGAACAGTGGACCAGCCATTTTTGAGTTCTACTCTGCTAACCAAATCATAGAGGTCGCGTGTCCTACGGTCTCCAATGGCATTGCAGATCGCTTGAATGCACTTCTCTTCTTCTGACTCCTGAATCTTTGCCGTTGTGGCTTTCATAATCCGATCAAAAGGATTTTCATCGTCCACAGTAATCCGAGCAAGTTGTACCAGATATAGGTACTGATAGTAGGGAAGGAATAAGATTTCCGAGTCTTCTATTACCTGTATTACTTGTATGACGCAATCGGTGATACTCAGTTTCGAAAAACAGGATAGTGATACTCAAAGTTGTGCTTGTTCTAGGATTAGAACTATGTATTGTTGTTGTAAGAATATGTATGAGTGTGTCGTATCATTGACATACGACTGTAAACAGAGATTGGTTCTAGTATAGTTAACAAAGGTCACTGCTACTATCTCTATCTCCTCATAGCAATAAACCTCCCAAAGATAGAGCAATGATTCTGTTTGCTTATGACCAGTCTTTGAGCAGTCCCCCGGTCCATGCCTACGACACATTCGTACTGTCTTATCATTGCCGCCAATAGTTGCAATACATCTATTGATCTAATGCTCAGGGTTGTCTCGCTTACGTGCTACTTCTGACTTCAGAATCAGTGGAGATGCTATCTCCTTGAGAGCATCGAGAACTGAACGCTCGATAGCTCGATAACTCTCCATATCTTCACTTGACAGGTCTGTCTTGTTTGCTAGGTTATCACGAACAGTGCGGTACGTGCCTATCTTTGACGCGACCTCTTCAAAAGGCCTGAAGATAGTCATATCAAATAGATCAAGGTATGCTAGCAGTAGCATCGAGTAGAGACAGCGGGTGACATTTCTTCTTGCCTGACTGAGAGTCCGATTGAAGGCTCCCCTTGATACACCAGAGTTTTTTCCTGACCTTGTTCTGACCATAGCTTTATCATTATAGGATATATGCTTGTCAAGGCGGTCCTCAACAACAAGATCAATTAGTAGAGTTTCCAGCTGTACTTCCGTCAGGGAGGAATTCTCAAGCAGGACCGTTAGTATCGGTTCATGGATGGTCCTCTTGCTGTCTCTAGCGGCCAGTCTGACTTCCCGTGTTCTTCTCTCTTTGCTGCTATCTGGCAATTTGGCACCTCCGTTCCCTCTCTTGTTGAACAAATGGCGTCCAAGCCTGTGTTTTACTCCATTCCTAGAGGACATGTTGCTCTTCAATGATTATACTCTGGGCGGATACACTTTTGTATACAAGACGAGACACTCACTTAAGTTGTTTTGCCAATGGATACGTAATATTAGTATTACAGCCGGTCTAGCGAGGAAGCGTCCATTCTGCCTCTTGTCCGACTTCTACAAAACCAAGGATAAGATTGCCCCGGATCTCATCAAACTTATAGACTCCAAATATATAGCTCTCCGGACCGAAGTTCCACTCTATTCGCCCTCTTGTAAATAGATGATGAAATATATTGCGACACTGTTTGCGTACTGAGGCAAAGAGATTCCTGAACCTTCTCCTTTGAGAAGGACGGATACCCCAACGTTCGAGAATAAACCTATTTGCAAGGCTGTTGCTAGAGATTAGGATAGCGCGTTTCTTTCTGGTACTTGCCTGTGAAGACTTCCTGAGTATAGTACGCAAGCACTCTGGTATGTTGGCGAGTATAGAGGGAGTTGTCTCTGGTTCAAAGACTGCATATTCCTTCTGGTCAGATGATGGTTTCAATTCAATCATATTCTGTAGCTGTAGGCTACCTTAAGAGCACCTATACAAACTGTAATGTTCGTAATACACTCTCTTTTTGCCAATTCGCGGGATTAATATTCGGCTCTGTCACGATGGGCATCTGAGGTATCTACTAGGTGATGAAAAGGGCGACTGTCCGAGTAACTGGAATCGTACAAGGAGTGGGATTCAGGCCTTACATCTATAGGATAGCTAAGAAGTTCTCCCTAGTAGGTTTTGTCATGAACATGGGTGATGCTGGAGTCAAGATTGTTGTAGAGGGTGAGCAGGAACAGCTCAATGAATTCTTAGCCCTCCTGAAGAGGGAACCCCCCTCAATCTCACGGATTGATAAGATGAGTGTTGCATGGGATGAACCTCACTATGACTATGAAGACTTTGTAATTGAGAAGTCCTCTAATGCTAGGGCGACTGGCACCGATCTCATATTACCACCAGACATTGCAGTCTGTAGTGACTGCGTAGACGACTTGTTTTCACCGGAGTCAAGATGGTATATGTATCCGTTCACATCTTGCGCAGCCTGTGGGCCAAGGTTCTCAACTATTGTCGATATCCCCTACGACAGGCCATATACTACAATGAGCGACTTTCCCCTATGTAATACATGTAATAGTGGTTATACAAATCCACTTGACAGGAGATACCATGCACAGACAACTGCATGTGTACAGTGTGGACCCACATATCGTCTGTCTGACGCAAAAGGTGCTGTGCTTCCTGGGGTGGATCCTATCAAAGAAACAGTCAGACTCCTTTCTGAAGGTAGAATAGTAGCAATACAGGGAATAGCAGGTGCGCATTTGGTGACAGTGACTTCCAAGGCAGAATCTATCCGTAAATTAAGAGAGAGAAAAGACAGGTTTGAACGTCCTTTTGCAATAATGGCCAAAGACTCTGAAATCCTTGAGAAAAACTTCTCTATATCCCCAGAAGAGAGGGATTTGATTAGTTCTTGGAGAAGACCTATTGTCCTATTACAGAAGAAAGTAGTTGATGGCAATGGACATCTAGAACAAGTAATATCTACAGAAGCCCTCGAGTTGATTTCCCCAAGTCTGGATACAGTCGGAGTAATGTTGCCATATGCTCCAATGCATCACCTGTTGTTCTACTATTCACAGGAGCCTGCGCTTGTCATGACAAGTGCTAATCCAACAGGTGTTCCAATGTATATAGACCCAGCTACTATAGTCACATCGCTCAGTGGAATCGCAGATTATTTTTTGCTCCATAACAGGAGGATTTACCAGCGGGCTGATGACTCTGTTCTAAAGTTCGTCACTGGAATGAATCCTGTGTTTATTAGACGAGCACGTGGATATGCGCCCGAGCCTATTTCGATTCAAGACCTGCATCGCGACATCAGTATCCTTGCGGTCGGACCCGAAGAAAAGGCAACAGCTTCCATCTTGAAATCAGGCAAAATCTATCCAACTCAGTATATCGGCGATATCACCAATGTTGAGAACCTGGAGTTTCTTAAGACCGCATATAGACATCTATCACACCTCCTTGGAGTAGGGACTCCTGATGCGATAGCATGTGATCTCCACCCTGAGTTTCTTAGTACGACACATGCAGAACAGATATCGAAGGAAACAGGTGTCCCGCTTTATAGGGTACAGCATCATCACGCACACCTCTCCTCATTGCTGAGTGAACACCTCCTCCCACTTGGTACTCGTATTGCTTGTATTACAGCAGATGGTTATGGTTATGGAACAGATGGAACTGCATGGGGTGGAGAGATACTGGTAGGGAACAGTCTTAACTTTGAGAATCGCGCGGGTCTCATGTCCTATGAATACCCAGGAAGCGATCTCTCTGCTG
>CAYPUO010000022.1:0-12456 GCA_964413775.1 uncultured archaeon | reverse complement strand
TGTCATGGTTATGGTTTGAGTGCTTCTCTCAAGTGATAATCTTCTCTCAGATGCCGCCGTAGCAACAAAGAGGACTAATGAAGCAAGACAAATAATAGCAAGGGCAGAGAGCCTAAACGGTGCGGCGAACGAAGCTACGAAGCCCACAATCCCAAGAAACAACTGTGAAACAAGAACTGATATTAGTCCTATCTCAAGTTTGGAAAATCTTGTGTTCAACCTGGATATGTGCAGTATTGAGTAACCTGGAAAGAACAAACAAAGAGGTATAGCTAGAACGCCGGCAATCATATATATGGGATTCAAATCCAGCCACTCGATTACTCCCTGACTTGGCCTCGGCAGCATGACTACTAGGAGTATCGAAAACATCCAGATTGCGCCAAGTACAAGATTCAGGTTTTTTGTCTTGAATGATATGGTGTGCTTAATCTCATTCAGCTGGCTCGATTTCATGAGTACAGCTGCCAGTGGAACAGTAAGACCAAATGAAACAAGAAGAGGAGGACTAAATCCAAATAGCGACAGCAAGCATGAGATTGTGAAGGCTCCCAAAAAGAGCACAGTCACTTGAAGAATGGCCGACTTGTTCAGACTCATCATGTTGCGATATCGCTTGAACAAGCATCTGATATATCTTCTTCATCGAACATTGATTGATTTATATCGGGAGAACTGACATAAGAGTGGTGAGTGTGGTGATGTTTCTAGGTCAATGTGTAGCATATTCTATGTGGTATTAGAACCAATCCGGTTCTTGCGCTCATGTCTTTAGAATTGAGAGATCCAAAAACACGAATAATGATTTTCTTGGTCTTGCTAATAGAGTGAACTAATACCTCCTCAAGCAGAGTTGTATCTGTATTTCCATCTAGCCCAGTATAAAACTCCAGATAGTCCATGGGTGCATATTTGTTTTTCCTATGAATGGCGAATCCCTTTTCACACAAGTCCTCAATGGAACCAAAGTAGTCTGCGTTCTGAACAGCGAATGCTAGCAGTCTGGCATCTGGCTCAAGGAAATCCGGTCTGAATCCAGAGGAGTAATCTAGTGTTTCATACCATTCCTCTCCCATTAATCTATGAATATGGTTTTTCATTATACTTTCAGTTTGGCTTGTTCTTCGGAATCTTCTAGGGGCAGATGGAGTTTTTTGGATGTGGAGCTCATCCGGATCTGCGACCACGTAGCTGAAACCTTGTTCTATATATCGGAATTGTTGCTGAAGACTACCATGTCCAGCTGGATTGCTTGGTGATGCGGACGCTATGACTCGCAATCCGTTTCTGCGTCTTATCTCACGAATCACAGCATCATACATTCTGGTCGAAATCCGTTTCCCCCTATGACGCTCTGGAATATATGCATTCCACATTCCCCAGAGTGAGTTCGTTATTCTTCTTGCCAGAACATATCCGGCAAATTCACCATCTACTAGAGCGATAATATTAAACTCTGTTCTATTCATGACAAATCTGAATATTCTAGTCCTTATGTCGTTTTGAAAGGGTACCCTCGAAAAAGGAAAGTCCGAAGGAATCAGGTCATCTAAATTCCTCATATGATGAAGGACAATCCTTGGTTCATCTGCCATATTAACCATCTCCCGTTTGGATTCGATTCTTCTTTCTCCAAGAATATGTTTGCTGCATAAGCATTGTGCAAGACAGGAAACAAACACATGTATGACGACAGAAATTTCGATATGTATGTGTTACTCTGTTGCATCATTGTATCTCAGATTGAACTTGCTCTGTCCAGGGAAAAAACGTACTCCATGATACTTCCCTCGATACAATGTTCCGACTTCACACTCCAACTCTGAGGATATGTTTCCAAAGGCTTCTTCTTCAGAAACGAATCCATCCATCTGGATGGAAGTGTACTTTTTCAAGAGGTCCCCGGCTTGTTTCAAACTAAGATATTTGTAGTTATTTAGGGGTTCGATTAGCTTTGCAAATCTGAATACATCCTGAAATGTGATATTCTCTCCTGGATAGATGTGCCTGGCCCAAATGATTGGAATGCCAATCTCATCAAAGCACTGGATTGTACTCCCAAATGATCCAAATGGACCCAGTATGGTTGCAGATATGTACATTACGTCACCATTTTCGGATGAAGTTCCTATAGCACATGGATTTTTGCGGAATAATCCTCCTTCGGGATAATCATAGAAATTCATATCCGCAGATAGATATGGAATATTATGCTCACTAAGTATTTTCTCCGTCGAGCTATCAAATGCATGTGTGGGAGGCACGAAAACACTTACTCTTGTATCGAACTCCTTCTTCAGAATGTCGAGACTCATCTTGATACGATGCTTCTGAACGCCATAGCTAATGGCTCGTCTGTTCTTCTCGTCATAGAATTCTCTGGACACTTCATTCATTTTCCACCGAAATCTAATAAGGTCGAGTAAAGGATTCAACTGGATGAGATTCGGGCGCATGTGCGTCAGCCCATGACAAGATACTTCGATTATTCCCTTCTCACATCCGTTCTTCAGAACCCTGAGGACATCTTTTTGCTCTGAAAAACATGTATCATACCATGGTATTACTCCTCTCTTCACATCATCGAATGCTGCCACGACTGCACAGTCTATCTTTATGCCTTTTTTTTCAGCGATCCAAATCAGGTTTCTGTACTCTTTCGCCTTCATAACCGGAACATGCGCTTTCATCATAACCGTATTTCCGGGTGGATCGTCGATTCTGATGCAAATTGGCGTATAAGCTAGTTTTGCACGAATGATTGCAACCGCCCAATTCTGCAAAATGGAGTTCAATAAGTGAAGATAATATGCAGGCCTATCATACTCTAGGAATCGATTCGCTTTTGGATGAAAGATCCCTAGTTGTCCAACGAAGTAGTTCATTCCGTTTCTCATTATGAACGGTCGACCGTTTACGGTTGCCAGAATACTTGCACTTTCTACTTGCTTTGCAACAACAAAACCATCCAAGTCGTTAACAAGCGGTTTTCCCGATGAGCCCTGCGCGTTTGACAAATCTCCCTTGAGGCAAATCTCATCCAGATGTCCCTTCATCGAATATAATCTTGAGATTCCAAAGATACTTTCCATTGTTTCATCATCAAGGCTGTCAAAGAAAAGCAAAATTGGTATCTTCTGGCTTGCACCCTTCAACCAACCATGCAATGTTTCTGATTTCCGAATCTCACCTGGTAGGATAATTATGCCATTAAAGCGATAGCAGTGGTTTTCATCAATTAACTCAGGAATCTCATCTATATTGTCGAAAACGCTTACTGGTATTCTCATGATTGTATCGAGTATCCACTTCATATAGCGCATCGATGCATTTGTGTGGCGAGATTGAGAGAGTTGAATAATACAAAACGCGTTTCTATAAACCGCCACTTCTTCACCTCCTACATGTGCAGGTCTCTGATTGAAACTAGCTCCACGGTAGTCAAATCCGTGCTAGCTTTTTTAGGTTTGTATAGAGATTGAATGGAGCTGCTGTTTTTTTCATCTCAAAGCCACTCACTTCTCTTCCTTTAAAGCCTCTTTTGAACAAAGTAGGTCCGCTGTTAGGTTTTGTGGCTTCAATTCCTCCTAGGTAATAGTGACTGAATCTCTTTCTTTTCAGCCAATGGATTATTGCCCATTGCAGAACTAATGCTGAATTCTTTCTTAATCCCATTGGATGATTAGCTCCAGCTGACCAATATGCGAATTTGTTCTTTTCCTGTAAAGATGAGAAAAACAAGATTGCTGATGATAACGGTGCGCCCGTACTATCTAATAATGAGAAAACAGTTGCATGCCCTGACTGCAGAAGTACTTCAATACCATCTCTTAATTGTTCTCCAGAATGAATGTCTTGTTTAATGATTGATGCTATGTATCCTCTCTGTTTCTGCATTTTCGACTTGGTGTAACGCCATAGTTTCAAGAAATTCATAATCATCTGAGAATTTGTTCCCTGGAGAAACTCATAGTCCGTCTGGGCAATCCAATTGGGTTCAACCAAGTGTTCATCATCTAGACCAAGATGTTTTCTGAGTGTATATCTATGACGTTTCGACAGGCCATGATAGATGTCATCTATGCTTTTGTCCAAATCGATGACCAGATCCGAGGTTCGGTGAATATACCACTTGCGGGAATCTTGCAGATCTATAGAAGGATCCCAAGGTCTACTTGTTATTTCAAGAGTCATCGGATGATATTCTTTTGATATACTCTCCAAGACTTCGTTCAATGCCCAAGACCGCTCTCTATCTTCTGTATCACGGTTCAGACGTGAAATTGGCGGCCCAGGAAATTCAATTCTATATAAATGAGGTATCCCTTTGAGTGTGCTAATCAGAAACGGAACTAGGAAATCGTTGGGTGTTAGCGCATAAGCTGCTGTAGCTTTTTTTTGAATCGAAATAGCCTCCAGGAATTCAGGCAGAGAAAAAATCGATTTCGAGGCAATTCTGTTTTTCATAGCAAGAACTTGATTCAATGATATTATTTCCACGCTCTGTCATCACCTATTTGGTTTGTTCCATAGCCTCAAAAAACTTGCTTTATCTTGTGTGAATGAAATCAGTCTTCCTTGGGTGAAAAGAGCCGTCGCCCAACTGAAATCACACGATGACTCATTCTATTTGGAAAGAGCAACGAAAACGTCACAATATCAGCTTCGTTTATTATTCCAAATGCGCGGAGAAGTACAGCATAAAGAGTGAGAGCGACGAAACCACCAACAATGATTATCATGAGTGGGGAGAGAATCGTGCTAAGGACAAATACAACTGGGAATATTAGTAGAGAGGAAACTAATGTCTTCAGATGAAATCGGTGATTGAACTTGAACAGTCCCTTTTTGTTTAGCCAAAGAAGCGGGTATGAGGAGAGAATACTGATAGTCAGGCATCTTGAGAGGGTCGCACCAACTATCCCAAATTGCGGTATTAGCACAATTCCGGTAGCAGTTCCGAACAGAGCTGCTGTTATGCTGCCAAAGAGTAGAATCTTTGTTTCTCCTATAGCCAGCAAGTATCCATTTGCTATAATATCATAACAAAAGACTGAGTAGGTCAAGCCTACCAGAAGTAGCACAATCGATGCGTCTATATATGACCTGTCAAAGAAGACTGAAACCAAGGAAAATGACACCGCTGAAACATATACTACGACGGGCGGGAATATCAGAAAGACAAACCTAGCCAATCTGCTTGTCATGGCGTTGAGCTTGTTTCTTTTCCCTTCTCCCCACGCCTTTGACTGTTCTGGGAATGCAACATTGAACAAAGCTCTCGAGCCAAGCGTGTATATCATGGTCAGAGTAATTCCGATGGAGTAGATTCCCAAGAGGATGACATTCATAAACGATAGCAGTAGAATCCTATCAATGTACGAATTTATCTGACCTATGATGAGTGCCGCAAACAGGGGTGCTGCATATCCTAGAATTTCCTTCAAATCTGAAAATGCGAACCGCCTGAATGGATAGAATAAACCAATAGCAATTACCGTCATTATCGTTGTGCCAACTATATTCCCAAGTGCTAGCCCTACGAAAATACAACCAATATTTGAGTTAAGGAATAGTAAGATCAATGCGCCACCATATCTAGATATTGACACGACAACGAGAGATGCCGCCAATAACAGGTACTTCCCAAAACCTTGTATGATTCCGGCCAGATACAGTGAAAAACAGGTGAGAAATGTATCAATGGCTACGAATATCCAAGGGAAGTCAGTTTTCAGTTGAACTCCCATTAGAGCAAACATGGTTGGGAATGCTATTTGTGCAATAGATGAAATGACCAAGCTTGAGAAAAAACCTACTGACACAAGTAGGGTACTTGTGCTAGAAGACTGATTTGCATCTCCCATTCCTTGGCATTTAGCAATGAATCTGGTTGCTGGAGTTGATAATGCAAGACTGCCAATTGTGGCAAAGAGGGTTACGAACATCACAACGCTACTATATTGGCCGAATTCAGTCTGACCAAGCAATCTTGTTATAATAATGGTAAATCCAAAGGCTATAAGATTCGATATTATTCCTTGGAGATACAGTGCAGAAGTTCCCCGCACGGCATTGCCTCTCGTCGTCACGTCCATTGTTTTGCCCGTGGGTGTCATCACTCATATCCCTTTGAAAACAGCAGCACTAGTGCACGTGCGATTTCCTTCTAAATTATTTGGCACACCATGAAAGAAGTTTACCACACGAGAAGGTCATATACTATATCAGCTCCTAGGGAAAGCGGTGCCTATGAATAGAAGGCAACAAGATGAAACCATTACCTGCTGTCATCTCAGAACATCGTTTCTCACAGACTCAATCTCGACGACGACCAAACACTATATCCAGCTTTATGTATTAGTTCAATCCTTGGTTCTTCAACCACAAGAGTAATGGAGGAAGACAAATGAACACGCAACGCAAGATTAGTATTGGCTTTATAGTCAATGGCTTTCGTCCGTTTGATTGGGCTGGTGTTCCGAAATACGTTGAGCGCCTGTCGAGAAATCTGGTTGATACAGGTGGAATAGAAGTCCACTGTATGGTGAGCGGCAACACACTAAAACGCGTTTCTGTTTCACGCGATGGCTATCATATCCACTACCTACCAACAATCAGCTTCCTTCCCTCTGTTATTCGTTCGACTATCCTCTTCTTGCTTTCTCTCTTGGTGTTTGGATTACCCATCCTGCGGAAGGTGAAAACAGATATTATCCATGGCCATACTGCGTTCTATGGAGGATTTCAGTCAATCATCATTGGGCTCATATTGAAGAAACCTGTGGTTGTAAGTTTTCATGGGAACGACCCAATCATGTTTCTTTTCAAGAGAGCTCGGCTAATTGCAGTTCAAACACTAACCCAGAAGGCAAAGCTAATTAGAGCAGGATTCTCGCGAAAAGCCATTCGTCACATTCCAAATTGCATTGAAACAACAGCTGAAGGCATGACGCTCGATTTCAGTGACACCCCGCAGATTGCCTTTGTTGGTCGATTGACGCCCTTTAAAAGGCCTGATTTATTCCTGGAATCTCTTGTCAGACTCAGACTAGATCAGCAGGGTGTTATGGCTGTTATAATTGGCGATGGTCGGTTGCTATGGAGCCTTAAGTCCAGAGTCCGCAGTCTGGGACTGTCCCACAATGTGGAGATTCTTGGTAAGTTGGACGACCCGTTTAGCAGACTCAGAAGTGGAGACATCTATGTGGCTTGTTCTGATATCGATAACTACCTTTCAACTAGTCTGTTAGAAGCTATGTACAAAGGAATGGCTGTAATCGCAACGAATGTAGGCGGCACGTCAACGGCAATAAGAAATCTATGCAACGGCATATTGGTGCATCCTTCAGCGCAGAGCATTGCTGATGGCATTGAGATGCTTCTCTCTGATGAGGCTTTAAGGAATCATCTAGGAAAGAATGCGAAAGAAACGGTCAAAGTTTGCTTCTCTCAGAATTTGTTGAATGAGTGGTTTATCCGATGCTATCGAATTATAGATTCCAGCATAGATGAAGATTTCCCGTTTTTTCTGCGGCCCAGTGGAGTCTGTGGCTAGGACCCGTAGTACCTGAGAATGAAACTGCATGAATCACCTACTGCAAGAGATTGCACCCAAACGTTTTCCGTTGCGATGGGTAGGCTAATTGCCATCACAACTCTTAGGACTACGAGGTTTCTTGTTTCCGCAGAACATTCATGATTTGCATGAAGCGTTCATGAGATGGCATGAATCTGGCCTCTCACGCTTTTGCCAGTATGTTCCGTACAATGAATGAGCTAGCAAAATCCAGTTTCGTGAAAACCGGTTTCAAGTTCGGAAATGGCGTAGCTATCCACATA
Source organism: uncultured archaeon (assembly GCA_964413775.1). GTDB lineage: Archaea > Asgardarchaeota > Thorarchaeia > Thorarchaeales > Thorarchaeaceae > MP5-2226. The sequence continues at coordinate 4,614 of CAYPUO010000022.1, read as the reverse complement.
GTTTCGTATATCACAGATGATGATGGGTTGGTGTCTGTATTGAATAATCTGGCCCTGGTCATGACTCCTGTTCAATAGCTGGTTTTAGGAGGAAAGAAGCGCTCATCTGCTATCTCTCTCGTTTGTATGGATAAATCCCCGAGAGGACAATCGCTGCAAGAACCACCCCAACCACACCCATGACGAGGTAGTTCTGCTGCACTACGATATTCAAGATTATGACCACAGATGGTTCGCCTGCGTTCTCAATGTTGAGGATGAGCGTGTGCTCTCCAGCAGTGAACACAATTCCAGCTTGGTCTGATTCTCTTGCTTGAATGGGTTCAGGTCGGTGCACATCTCTGTCAGCGTTAAAATTGGTTCCCTTAAGGAAATTACCTCAACGGGAATAATTGGAGCGCATGTTTCTTCATTTTGGCATTAGATTCCGAGGAGTTCTGTAAACCACGGTTTCCAGACCAAGGGCAGACATGATGAATAGAAGCGGCTGAACTGGGACCCTGTATCGCGGCAATACAAAAGCTAGCGAATAGACTAGTGAAAACGAAAGCAAGGCGAGAGCTAGCATCAGTAGGTACTCCTTCCTACTATGCTTGTTGAATGGTGCTGTAAGTGCTAGTCCCAGAAGTGGAAGGTATGTTAGTTGTCTTAGCAGAGGAGATTGTTCGGGATTTGCTTTTGGGAACCACCAGAAGTCTACTATTTTCCCAAATGCATTGAGTATTGACTCGGGGATATAAGTTCTAATGTACTGGAAGGCAAGATCCTGAAAGCAGCTATCAATTACCCCTTCATTTGATGAATTGAAGCTCACAGCAATTTCAGGTTCGTACCATGAAGGAATTCCTATTTCCGTGTAACTAGGATTATTCCCTCTCCACAAGTTGAAACCCATGTCTTTGAGAAAGACGAATCTATCATTTTGGACATTCAGACATCTGCACTCCCAAGGCAGAACTGTTATGGCGCACATAATTACAACTAGACCTAGTAATACGGCTTTTCTCTTCAGTTTTGGTTGATGCATATGAATGTTGTTTTGGACGATAATCTTCAATGACGCCCAAGTAAACAATACTCCAATAATGGCTAGAATGACTGGGTCAATGAGCAATGAAATCCCGCATACTATTCCTGTGATTACTGCTATCTTTGCCTTCAGATTTATTGTCAGACGCCAGAATAGATATGCTATCAATGTCACCATCAGGGTTGAAAAGATCAGGGGATATATTATGACAGCCGAGTAGATAAAATCTGGATAGAATCCCACAAGAACTCCGCTCAACATACCTATCCTTTTCGAAAACATCTCTTGCGCAAACCTGTATGTTACATAGACCGTGATGGTACCTATCACGCTCTGGGCGATCTGTAGGACAAATATGGAAATAGCGTTGACTCCGAAGATACGATACACTGCAAAGAGCAGATAGGGATAGAAAGGGGCCACGAAGCATGTTTCTTGGGTTGTAGTTACTGGTGGAAATGCGCTATAGGAAAATCCATTGCCATTCAGGAGGTTAACTGCAACTACCTGACTCTCATATCCGTTTTGATTTGGACCGAACAGCAGGACAAAGAAGGCCCTGATTAGGAATGAGAGCACTATAAGAACCATCAACATATGATTCAGAAGATGTTCGTATAATGATTCGAGGACTCCAACAAAGCCCTTGACCTTCAGCATAGGCGCCGAAGATTACTTTGGGCGATTTAATAATTGTGTAAATCACTCCGAGTTTTGCACCGTGATGTGGACTTATTTTGAAACGGGAACGAGTGAGTGATATCTACTTCTCCCTTCTATAGAGATAGATCCCCGACAGGACAATCGCTGCAAGGACAACTCCAACCACACCCATGACGAGGTAGTTCTGCTGCACTACGATATCCAAGATGATGACGACCGACACCTCATCTGCGTTCTCAATGATGAGAGCCAAGGTGTGCTCGCCTGCAGTGAGCCCTGGCACTTCCAGACCAAGCTGAGTCTCTTGCCAGTATGGTCTCAATGCATTATCCATCTCCACCAGTGTTATCTCGCCCTCTACTACTGCCATGCTCACTGAGCCTGCATAAGGCCTGTAAAACGTGTCCCACAGGCTGAACATCACTATAAGCACATCCCCCTCAACAAGTGTGTCCGAGTAGGAAACATTGGACAAGAGCGGCTTAGCGTAGAACCGCAAGAAGCCTCCCACTGGCACGGTCCAGACGATGTTCGCTGTCTTGTTAAGAGTGCAGTCCCACACAGTCTGTCCCTTTGCATTCACTTCGATGAAGGCGAGTTCAACCTCCGAACAAGCAGACCCGACAGTGTTCCCCTTTGGAAGCCGCCCGATGCTCCCATACTCTGAGCTCGGATAAGATGATGCGTATCGCCATCCCTCGTGTGCGGTCCCTGCAAGTTCATCCACTGTGAACTCCACGAACTGGACTCTGCCAGCACCTGCAGACTGCAGTGATGTATTCCAGTAGTCCCCGTCGTACACCAGGAACTGGTCTTTTCCAGTCATCTCAAAGTCCGAGGCATGGAAGAAGAGGGTGTCCACAGGATTCCCTGACGAGTCATAGAAGCCCCGCCGAGGTGTTTCGCCAGTGTATCTCCCGACCGACCACACGGGCTCATCGAGGTCTTGGTTGACCTTTACAATGCAGTCAAGGTTCCGTATGTTGACGTAGATGTCACGGCTATCAATGTCCCAGCAAAGACAGTTGACGTGGGTCCAGTCCAGGCCATTGTCAATGGTCTCATTTCTCTTGTAGTACTCGGTTGCGTTGAAGGGGAACGAGGTGCTCACGTTCCATCTCCACTTCTCCATCCCTGTTATGAAGTACTCGACTATGTCATCTGAGAAGATTGGTGTCATCTTGCCATTGAACATGAGCTCCCCGATCTGGACTCTCTCAATGACGAGGAAGGTCTTCATCATTGGGTTATACTCGATATCATCGTGCCCCATCGGGATTGGGAGCGTTTCCGTTCTATTCGCCGCGAAGTTCCAGAGCATGATGTCGCCAGAAGACGGGTCCCCGAAGAAGGAGGTTGTTGAGTTCAGAAGGTTGATGCCCTCAGGGATGCCACCCGGGACGTAGACGCTATTGACAATGTCTCCATTCATGTCGACGATGAGGACATACCCCTCCACCACTGAGGTCTGTGGGTAGTCTGGATACACTCCGAGCGCAACTAGGTTCAGGCCGTCAATGACTTGGCTCTTGTCGTACGTCACCACATGGGATCCGTTTCGGAAAGCGTCTAGGATTGTGCTGTTCTGTGGCTGCGTCTCACTGGTCTGTGGCAGCACACGCAGACTGGCATCTCTCACATAGGCATGTCCGGTTGTGGAAACCATGCCCATGGGAAACGAGAATACGAGTATCAGCAGTGCAACCAAGGCCGCCCTCTTCACGAATGTCATGGCAATCGCCTGATACACTATGCAACACAAGAAAAACCTAGTGTATCACGTAGCTACTCCAGCAAGTCCTTCAGATGAAAGACTCCCATAATGTTTGTCCTTCCAGGGATATCGCGGATGCCTGATGTGAAGATGACGTCCTTGTCCTCTGAGATACAGCCCATCTTGAACACTGCCTTTGCTGCTTCACGTGCAAGGTCATCCACATTGTCGACATCTTGTTGATACATAATGGGATGGACGCCCCAGAGCAGCCGCATCCTTCGCATGACTGTTGCATCATTGGTGACCGCGTAGATGTCTGCGGGCGGCCTGAACTTGGAGATCCACCGCGCTGTGAAACCGCTCCTTGTTGCAGTGATTATCCCGTCGACGTTCTCCGGGATGAGTGCAATTGTGCTATAGACCATGTTCCCGATAATCTCAACGATGAGCCGTTTCGGTGAGGTGAGGTCTATCGCATTGACTGGAGTAATCTTCTTCTCTGCTCGTCGGACAATCCGTTCCATCATCTGGACAACAGCGACAGGGTCGCGGCCCATAGCAGTCTCGCCGCTCAACATGACGGCATCTGCACGGTCAAAGATGGCATGGGCGACATCGCTCACCTCAGCCCTTGTAGGTATCCGCTCATGTGTCATGGACTCCAGCATCTGTGTCGCGACGATGGCTGGCCGTGCCCAGACATTCGCCTTTCTCACCAACTCTCGCTGGAGTACAGGGACATCCTCCATCGGCACCTCAATGCCAAGGTCTCCTCGGGCAATCATCACACCATGCGATTCCTCAAGGATTGCATCGTAATTCTTGACAGCAAGCATGTGTTCTATCTTGGCGATGACATCAGCGTTTTTCGGCCCATTGCTCCTGATGATATCGTTGACCTTTCGCACATCGCCGGCCTCGACAACAAAAGATAGGGCGATGAGGTCTGGTTCAAGTTCCGCGGCGAGGTCAAGGTCTCTGATGTCCTTCTCTGTTGGCGTATGGACAGAGAGGGGTATCCCCGGGACATTAACCCCTTTCCTGCTGGAGATCGGTCCTCCATTAACCACCTTTGTCATGATTTCGGTGTCAGTCGTATCCTCAATAACGAGCTTGATGATCCCATCGTTTATCGCGATTGTATCCCCTTTCTTCACATCCTGTGGCAGTTCCTTGAATGAGACTGATACCCTCTCGCCATCTC
>CAYPUO010000021.1:0-12467 GCA_964413775.1 uncultured archaeon | reverse complement strand
TTTTGTATATTCGCCTGGTTTTTTGGGGAGGGGTATTCGTGGTCTTGTGGCATGTTTCTGGTATCCAAAAAGATAGCAGTATCTTTGATAGCGCCCAATACTCACTCTATGTCTTCAGTGATGGTACTCTGCGTCTTGGATATTACAATGGTGCACCGCGCGAGATAGACCTTAAGGCAGGAGTAACTCGAAATACTTGGCATCATGTCACTGTCACGATTTTGGGCACAACCTTGAACTGCTGGTATGATGGTATTCATGTCATTGTTGGCTATTCACTAGCTGCTCCACTAGTATCCCATCCAGCAGTCCCGCTCTTCATCGGTGCTCAGAAGTCGGGCACAGGTATTTCATACCCACTTGAAGGATTCATTTCAGAGGTTGCTATTTACAACATCTCACTCTCTGATACTCAGTGTGAACTAATGTATCAAGGGCAATACCCTGAAACAAGCAACCTGAGTCTATTTCTTAGCAGTGCGACTTTCGATTGGAGTACTGACACTTGGAATGACCAGTCTGGCAACTCAAACAACGGAGTTGTCCATCAAGCAGGTGTAATACTTGGGGCTCTTCAGACGAGTTTTAGAGAGGTGGTCCGTCCAATCTGGGACCAGATTAAGGTCAATGGCTATTCAAGTGATGACCCCTGCATAGACGTTGGCACACCATCCTCCAACTATGTTTCTCTAGCCTACTCATTCAACAATAAGCCGGTCGTGGATGGCACGGTCTTTGTGAATGGACTTCCAGCGTCGCCAGGAGTAGACGAGAACTGGATCTTCTCAGATACTAGGCTCTCAGCTCAAGAGGTTGTCTACAACTCAGTTTCCTACTCGGGGGGTGTGTATGGCCTTTCAAGCGTGGACCAGAACTCACAACAAGTTTCACAGACATGGGATGAGATCCTTATTCTAACTACTGTGACTATAGACCCCTATGTCAATGTAGGGCATCAGGCGGAAATACGTGTAATCGCTTGTCTTACATGCAGCTCCCACTTGTTGGGAATAAGTGATACATTATACATGAATGGCGAGAAAATGGAATATAGTATCAGTGGTCAGTATTTCTACTATCGCCCAACTCAATACTCTGTAGGTCTTTGGACGTTCTCGGTCAACACAACAGGAGCATCAGAGCAGACATATGGAATCACGGCAGTGAACACCAATGGGCTTTCCGTTGGTGTGACATGGGACGGTCTAATAGTTTCAATCACTGGTCCACTTAATCAGCATCTAAACATCGTTGAGAACGCATCAGGAATCTCCTATAGCGTAGTCTATGCATCTGATGGCAGCCCCTTTGATGGAACCGCCATGTGGAACGATACGATTTTCATTCATGCCATAGCTGGGAAACACGGCTATTCGCTCATTCCATTGGGTGATGACTCTAGGGGAATCTCATACGTTGAAACTGCCGATGAAACATTTTGTATATGGGATAGTGTGAGTATAGACATAACCGGTCCAGTCATGCAAGCCATGCTGTTAGGTGAGAATGCATCAGGAATCCATGTCACAGGGTACTATGACTATAGTGGTCTACCGTTCGATGGCCAAATTCAGTTGAACTCCACGACCTTCATATTTTACTCAGAAGGAAAGCGCGGATACACAGTCCAGTCTATTAGTGGAGATTCATTTGGTATAACGACAATCAGTCAGAATGATGAGACTTTCGGAATCTGGCTGGATGGGTATCCTGTTGACATACATGTGAGTCCTCTTATTTCTAAGACGCTAGTAAGTACGGAGTACGACCTACACTGTTTTAGGACTGAACTATGGATGACCAACGAGAGTGGGTATACGGTTTCAGGTTGGATCAATATCTCGATAGGCGAGGAATCCTTCTCCGTCTATTATGATGGTATGGCCAAAACGACATTCGAGTATTATCCCGGATTTGCAGCTAGCTTCACACTTGAGGCATATCATGAGAGTGATGGATACTATGGATATGCACGAATAGATGTTTCGGGATTCAAGGCAACCCTTCGGGGCATCACTTGTTCTGCTGATATCCCATCGTCAGTACCTGCCCTTGTAGAGACTTCATTTCCAATCGATGAGATCCACGATGCGGCATTCTCAGGCGTCTATGACGGTGTGACCTATATACGCGACTATCCGATAGATGCCAGTATCTCTGTGTGGTGGACTCTCTCACCAACCTACGAAGGGCCTCTGAACTATGTTGGTTCTTGGGATGTTGATTCTGGCTGCTGCACAGCAACATGGGCGTTACCCTGGGACTTGGATGGCGATGGGAAGCTCACATCAGCTGATTTTGTGTGCTATCTTGTCATTGAAATCAATGGTCATGGCATCTACGAGAATGTGACTATCGATGCGTCTGTGGATGTACTTCATTCCCTGGACCTAGACATGACTGTCCCATTCCTCACGTTCAGTGACACGGGCAGCTTCGTAATACGCGCAACTCCACTCCACGATGATACTTACAAGGGGCACCTTGGCTTGGATGTTTCTCTATACACATCTGATGATAACAGCACTTGGCATAGCATCGCCAGCTCCATGACAAACCAGAGTGGATATGCGGAGATTGACTGGTATTGCAACGTCACTGGAAGCCTGTTCTTCAAGATTGAGAGTGATGAAACACCATTCTACGTATCCAGTAGGAGGTATGCACATACTACAGCCGACAAGGAAGTCACCCAACTGGCAATCGAGAGAGTGGGAAACTTCACATACAGCGACCAGGGAGTGCTTGTTGCTAGCCTCAAGACTGACGATGGAGAACCAGTGGCACTCTATTCAGTCTTTGTTGAGATTCTGGATAATGGTGCATGGGTAAGTATCGGTTCGGGGGTCACTAATGCGACAGGTCAAGTCAGTATCTTATGGATACCAGACTTGCCAGCTAATGTCTACGATTTCAGGGTGTTAGCGCTTTTCACAGAGTCCCAGTACTATTACGCTCCCGCCAATGTCGGTGCCCAATTGGCAGTCGGAAAGGAGCGACTAGTGCTATCTATCGACACAACGAATGCAAACGATGGATACGTACAGGTCAGAGTGACAGATGATGAGAATGTGACACTTCATGATATAGCGGTTAATCTGTTCCTAGGTGATTCGACCGCCCCTGTCGCTATCAAGGCAACAAATCAAGAAGGCTACGTAATGTTTCAGGTAATGCTCAAAGATGGTGAGAGCATTAGAGCAACAGTTAATGAGAATGAGTTCTACCGGCCTGCTTCTGAGAGTGTTGTAGTATACATTCCACTTGATTTTATGGCAATTGGTTCTGGTATTGGTATCATTGCCCTGGCAAGTTCGCCAATCGTGCTACTGATATCATACATTAGGAAGAGAAGGAACGCACCCAAGCCCGGTATGCCAGCCTCACCTGATGAACTGAGGTCAGAGGTCAAGGAGATGGAAGATGCGAAGGTCGCCACTCGTGAGAAGTATATGTCACTACTCGGTGGAAGCGGCGATTCTGAGAGTCCTCTTTCTGCTGGTGGAGCAGAGATTGAAGACGCACCTAGTCATGATGATGTGACGCCCGACTAAGCGATTACGTTGATTCCACCAACACCGATCTCGTACGGGACGTAGTCCATCGTATGCATAGTCCTTCGCATCTTAAGGATTTCTAGAGTGCGCACCTTGGTGTTCTCTTGCTTTACAGATGAGAGCCTGATGACGCCATGGGCTCCATAGTGCTCTTCAGTGAATTTGCCATCAATGGACTCTACTGTCAATAGAGTCGTAAGGGGACCTTCAAGCTCCCTATGCTTCTTGACTGAGCCAGTCTGCAGGAAGAATGTGAACTTATCGATTGCAATATCGTGTTCTTGTTGTGTCCTAAAGAGCCTCGAGACTGGGTCTATCACTAGTCGCTTTGCATTGATGTGTCTTTGAGCTGCAAGGATCTTCTCAATTACGGTGTCAATAGTGAATTGATTCTGCGGAATCGCAAAATCGCCTTCAGGTGGATACCCAAGTCTGCCAGTATAGCCGTCTATAAGGACCAAATGCCCTCTGTCCGCAGTCTTCTGAATATCCCATCCTTCGAAGACCGATTCGGCATCTTCGATGAAATCTTTTGGGGTCGTATCAAGCAGCACGATTATGCCATTCTCAGGCTTGTCAGGATTGTCATATATCCCAGAATATATGAAGTGAAGACCCATGATGGTCTTTCCAGCTCCTGGTTGCCCCTCTATCAGCAATACCCTTCCTTGGGGGTAACCTCCAAGCAATATCTTGTCCAAGCCTGCAATCCCGCTACTACATCTCTTGCTCAAATAGATCGCCTCTCAACTCTCTGTTTGGATGTCTAACGACTTGCCATGCGAGCTTACTCTCATCATCATGAAACTCCACATCAATCAGGATTCTCGGAGCCAATTCAAGCAGAGAGAGTCCCCTTTCGGTATGTGCTTCCTTGACAACGAATACCATGAAGTTTGTATCTCTGTATTCACTTCCGATTGCACCTATGCATTCTACAATTGTACTATCGTCCACTTTTTGAATAGCCAAGTCCGAAGGTGTCCACCATAACCACCACAAAGGGTGACCCAGCGTTCTTGATATGACCTCTGATTGCTTTCTCAGGGACACTAGGAAGCCTTGCGTTGAAAATGGACTGAACCGGAGAATACTATTATCTGCGACCCTATGCTTTAGCCGAGTATCAACAGTCCTAGAATGTAGTGTGGCATCAATAGGGAATACAGTCTTCCAGAGTTCAAATTCGACTGGTTTTGTGTGAATCAGTGCAACGTTCGTATCCACTAGGACTTCTAGTACCTCATACAGCACCTCGTAATCAATTTGAGATGGAAACTCGATGATGCAGAGTCCTTCATTGCCCTTTGTCGTGAACCACTTGTCAAATGGTAATCCTGACATCATTCATCAGCCTCCGGTACCTTTAGGGAGTCCATTCCAAAGTCTAAGATGCCTTTCATGCCACTCAATGGTGTCCAATTGACGATATTCCTATCAAGAGGGACCTTGTTCATCATTTCTCGATAGAATTGATTGATGTCCCTTGTAACGATAATGCAATAGAACATCATCATCTTTTCCTGCTTGAAGGAATAGGATGCAATAAGGGCAAATCCGTCCTTGGTTTCAAGAAAGGAATCAATCAAGTCAATATATGATTGCACATCCCTGTAGCTCTCGTCAAAGACTATGCTAATGAGATGCGGAGAACCAAAGGTATCTGGATTGACTACTGGAGTGAAGTCCAGAATGTACCCGTACTCCTTCAAGGCTTCTATCTTGTGCCACGCACCTTTCCTCGTCACCTTTTGGTCGTAATCTTCCGCCAGCCGTTTCCTTAGTTCGTATGGCCACCCTCGTACACATTTTCTCATCAGAAGTAGGTCTCGTAATCGAATGGCCTCTCTTTTTCCCACGTTCAACTCGCTTCAATAAGACTACCCTACGGGAAGAATTTAAGTCTATATTTCTTCCCCGAGTGAAGTCTTTTTCTTGAAATACTACCCTATGAGTAGTCGCAACTCCCCTTAGAGTAGAATTCTGAAAGCGCAGTCTTTTGTATTTTCTTTGAAGGTTCTACCTGTGAGTAACCATGCAATCAATGGACATATTCATGCAATACGTGACTGAGCCTATCTCACTTCTGAGCCAAGGGCTTGTGGGTCTAATCCTTTTCGTTGGAGCTCACGTGTTTTGGGTCTGGTCGAACTACCAGGTCATCATTCGGTTGCCAAATGCAGCAGCTGCCCTACTTGACGCATTCGACCAGGAGTTAAGCCAGATACAGTACATGAGCGGGCCGAAGTATAATGTCTTTTTAGCATTGATGAGATACTCCCTGATTCTAGTCGTCCTCATTGCGACATACTTTGCTATGGGACTCTTCATCAGCTTCCTTCCGGGACCTGAGTCCATACTGGGGTGACGAAAGGATGACCCACACCCTTCTTTTTTTCAGAATCGCTCTGGTGCTTGTCGTATTAGTTCCAATTGTAGGCTGTGTGACGACGGCAGCCAGTGCTCAGTCTGACGACATGCTTGTCCTTATGGTGCGATTCGACAAGGGGCAGGAAGTCCTAGACCAGTACGAGATCCTGTTGGAAGGTATCACGAACTCAACTCAAGAGACTCTGACCTTGAGCTTTGACCGGGCCAAGAGCGGTCACGACAGGCTGGCAATACATGAGGGCTACGATATCTCGTTCGATGCGCTCGACTCGAATGTGTACTATATATCTTCCGAGTCAGTACGACTGTGCACAGTCAGGTATGCCGGAAGCGACGAGATCCTCTTCAACGAGTACTCTCGGCTGGAGATATCGAGTCTGGACTACTACCTTCGACTTGTGCAGGTGCACTATAGCGAGCAAGAGAGTGAGTTCAACCCCACCGATTCAGCAGGGGTTGTCATCATCGTCACTCTGTGCAGCCTCATCCCGTTCATTCTAGAGGTCCCAAGTGCGATGGAGGACCTACAAGACGTACTTGAGGCGGAGCTCTCCTCGTTCGGGACATACGGGCGTCTGCTTCGTCTATTCATCCCATTGATTGCGGTAAGTCTGACCTTTCTTTTGCTTGAGACGTTGAGGTGGTAGAGATGGAGAGTGAAGAGAAGAAGAGACATCCAGCCGACAGGGTCTACAAAGCCCTCAGTCCTGAGAAGACGAATTGGGCCGGCTCTTTCGCGCCTTGGCGAAGTGCGTTCGGTCATCTATCCGCAGGAATCGACCTCCCATTCAAGTCGATAGCCATGTTCGCAACCTGCTGGATAGCCCTAGAGACCGGGTGGCCGCTCCTGATACTACTTGGCATCATATCCGCAGGGACTGTCTGGACCATCTCAGCCGCAATCCCATGTATATTCGTCCTTACCTACGGGCTGCTCCTGGTGAATGGAGCCAACATAGTCCGTACCCTTGTCATGCAGGCGAGCGAACGACATGACAACCTGGTGAAGGCGATATCGAGAGGGTATCTCTGGTCAATCCTCTCAATAGGGGTGATCTATGTCATCCACGAGTACTTCACCATTCACCTACCTCTGCTCTTTCTGATTCCCGTGATATACATAGTTCCGATTGAGGTCCTAGGGAATACGATTCCTATCCCGATACCGCTTGGGTTGTCAGGGAACTACATCAATCTCGTTGTGCTTGTAGTGGTATATGTCGTTGGGATAACTGGAGCGTGTATAGGGGGCATTGAGGTCCTCAGGTACTTCATGAATACTAACAGGAAGTATGGTGTTGCTGGCTCGATCTTCAATCTCCTTCTCCTTGCTGTATTCCCCGCTGTCAACGTCATCTTCTCCTTTGTCTTTCTGGATGTCATTACGAAACTCGTAGGAGGGCTGGGACTTTGATACAACTCAGTGATATTCCCATCATCCTCCTGCTCTGTGGAATCTGCTTCTTCCTCAGCGGGATGCTGTATCTGTATCTCCACTCGAAGCAGAATCAGCTCGCCCAAGAGGTCAGCTATGTCTTTGCAGGAGCATTGTACGTCGGATTCGAAGTGATATCTGGAATCTATTCCGAATTCCTGACCATCCCGGTGATTTTCCTGATCTTTCTGTTGCTGAGTTATGAGGCATTCAGGCCACTGGACGACATGACTAAGAGTCAACTGGAACGAGTCAACGAGTCAGACAGGAGAGTCCTCTGCTTCAAGAGAGGAAGACGGTATTACTGTATGTCAGCGGTCAAGATTACCAGTCTTCCCTTTGGTAAAGACAGTTCGTGGAAGAAACAGGTGGAGAGGACCGAACAGGAGCAACAGCTATGGAGAGATGTAGAGGAGCTACGATGGCTAATGCCGCTGTGGGAAGAAGGCCAGAATGCCAGTGTCGCATATACACTCGATGCGAAGTTAGAGCGTGGCCTGGTTTCTCTCTACATATTCATTGGGACTGAAGGCAAGAACGGTGATAGCGCATGTGATGTCATCCTTCGTTCTCAGACACTGGTCAGCACTTGGTTGGCGAGAAAGGAGTACGGGTATTCTATCTTGACGGCAGATGAAGCATGGAAAGAGTATGTTGACCTGAGCTTAGCCTTCGAGTTAGACTCATCAGTGCTAGGAAGCGAGCAGACCTTAGGGCTCCTTCTGTTGGATGGTATCCCGAAGGACCCATCTGAGGACATTGCCAAGCTTGTTAGAGGGCTCAGTGATTCTAGGATGAAGGGACATCTCCACATTTCAGGTAGATAGAATGCCTCGCCTACGCAGCTCACTAAAGGAGCTGAAGAATCCTGAGTATCAGCCACAACTCCCCCATAGAGCAGAGTCGCATCATTTGAGGAACCTGTACAGAGAAATGAATGATATTGAAACATGTGAGGGGACCGGCGCCTTTCGAGTAGGTTCATATCTGCTGGTTGAGCATATCTCTACTGCATCGTTTGATGAGGAATTGAAACATATAGGTGCGGTTGTGAAGAGCATATGGAGTGGGGTAGGAGCAGTTGTGATCCCATCCAATATGCTGAAAGGAAAGGGCACGCAGATTGCACTGAGGGCGCACCTACAGAGGGCTACAAGGCTATCCGGTGCACGGCTGAGTTCACTGCTTCACTTCTCTGAAGGCGTTTCTGGGACAGCGAGTCGAGTCACTCCGCCTGAGTTCTTCCTTCCGGAACCGACACCTACAGATGTAGACTCGTCCCTGATTGGAAAGGTTCTCCACAAAGGCAGACCGACTGCACTTGACTTCCGAATCCCAATTGATCAATACGTGCATGACGTAGGCATCTTTGGGAATCCTGGGAGCGGAAAGACGAATTCCGCCTTCCAGATTGTCCATGAGCACTACAGACATGGTATCCCCTTCTTGGTGATAACACCTTCAAAGCGGGAATGGCGCCTGCTTGGAAATTGTATTCCAGACTTGAGAATAATTCTCACACGCCATATTAGGTTTAATTTCATGGATGTGCCTGAAGGGGTACACGTCAGCACCCACATAAGCAACATTACAACATGCTTCACTGCATGGTGGCCGAGTGAAGGGATTATTGTCGAGCACATCACCAAGATATTCCAGCTTGCTTTCATCAATGCGGGATGGAATCTCCACACGGGGGACAGAGGAAGACCCATCCTGCTTACTGACCTGTACGCAGCAATGGAAGAGGTCGCTGAATCGCTGAAGTATGGTATGAATCTCAAGAAAGACTTCTATGGTGCATTAACTTCAAGATTCGACACTCTTGTCAATGACCCAATACTCTCGGTAATGTTCAACTGCGAGCGAGGACTGAAGATTTCAGACCTACTGGATCATAACACGATTTTAGAGCTCAATGAACTCCCTGACTCACACAAAGCGCTTGTAACAAGCCTTCTGCTGGTGTCCATAACAGAGTATCTTGATGCAAACTCAGCCATTCGTGCACTGCAGAACAAGCTTCGCCATCTACTCGTCCTAGAGGAAGCGCATCATGTATTGAAGAATGTAGTCCGTTCTAGTGCCACTGAGGGACACGCTTCACAACAACAGGCGATAGATACCATCGTCCAGTTGCTTCGAGAATCAAGAGGTCTTGGACTAGGTATCGTACTGATTGACCAACTTCCAGCCATGTTGGCACCTGAAGCCGTGAAGCTCGTAGGCATTATGGTAATCCATGCACTCTTTGATATAAGTGAACGGCTGCTGGTTGGTAGTCGAGCAAATCTTACTGAGGAGCAAATGTCATACATCGGACACTTGAAGTGCGGAGAGGCAATAGTACATCAGGGGCTCAATGGTGCCGCAATACATATCCAAGTCAGGAAATTCGATGCCGACCCTGACCCCACAAAGCCACCTTGGACAGATGAACGAGTCCTCAAACACATGAAAGCATTCTACGACGAAAACCCCCACCTCTTGACAGTCAACATTCCAGCCATCAATTGTTGGAAACCCGATGAGAAGGTCCTGACCAATCTGCGGCTCGTTATTGACGGAAATGAGTTCCCAGAGGAATACCAGAAAAGACGTACGATAGGTGAGGATGCTGTTCAGTCATATCTTCGGGGCATAATAGCTGACGTTGTCGATACGGTTGTTTCGTGTGATATCTCAGCTCCACATATTGAACATTACCTAACTATACTGACAGATTTGGTCAGGGATAGATTGGAGCGCCTTGAACTCCTTAAGCCAGCTGATGATACGAGGAGTGAGTTACATGCGTAGAGGGACCATGGAAGGGAGCGGGGGTGAGGAAAGCAATCTTGAATCTTCTGTTGGCGAAGATTGGGGTCTGATTCAACGTGAACAGAAGGAGAGTTTTCTTCCTTTAGATGACCGCACCAGCGTTCTCAAAGAATACGGGAAGAGGTACTCCACCATGATTGGTAGGGAAGCAACAGAGGACGAGGTTTGGAAAGAGGCCGAGGGGGAATCATGATTGGTCTTTCTGGATATGGTTCAAACTGATTTTAAGGCCGAAGATGATGAATGCTATATTGAAAGAGAGGAAGTAGTGCCCTCTGCGACGAAGAAACAACCTGCAAGAATACCACTTGATAGGTCTATCCGAGTCTATCTGAATCCGTTGGTGATTAGAGAACAGCCCTATTTGTGTTCATCCCATGAAACTGAGAACATATTCCCACCATCTTCAAGGTCATGGTTATCTCGTCTAGGGAAGGGAAGCTCTCGAGCAGTGTTCACAGTCAGGAGAGTAATGGATGACATAAGACTGTGGTTGTCTATTCTTCATCCTGTGAGTGGAGAGATACTTGAGAAGCATTTCATCTATCCCTATGAAGTCTGGATGCTCCTAATGGATCCAATTGAAACGTATCGAGCAAGGTGGCTTGAGGCAGTCGCGCCCTCAAATCCGAACCCAGTTGCTTTCTCTATCATGCGAATACTTGAGGAGCGCCTTTCTTGGGATGAGATTGCAGTCCTGACGAATACGAACGTTCATCCTACATTCACCAAGAGCGATACTGCTTGGGATGACCTAGAACAACTCATCCCCGGATTATTACAGGGTGAATTCAGACATGAGATGAAGGCATTCCTTGCTTGGACTCTCAGAAAACCAGACCTAGGAGTTGACCCAATCGAGTTCTTCTTTCAATTAGCTCCCCTACGCTATTTCAAGTCGTTGCTCGAAGTGCACTATAGATTCGTTACCCAAGGAGAAAAGAATCCTTGCTATCTTGAAATCCTACAGTCTGACTCCTCATGCCCAGCAGATGAACGGGCAACCAGTGAAACACTGCACGAAGGCATGTTCATACGTCTGCTCTACAACATCATGTCAAGATCTCCTGATTCGAGAAGCGTTGCCATAAAGTACTGTCAGCTACTCAACAGAATGAAGAGGCCTGTCCTCAGGTTTCCTGTGACAAAGCAACAATCAAGTAGAACAAGAAAACATTGGATGGAACGATTCATTCTATTCACCTTAGGCCTGCACCTGCGTGCTCACATACGGCCGCAGGCGTTTGGACTGAAACGCGTTCTCTATTTTGGAAATGCCTACCGTTGGCCGCATCCTCATCTGAGCTGGTCAGCTGAACTGGATGCTCACAGTACTTATCCACTTCATCTACAAGTCCTATTGATGCCTCCTACCTCCTTAGAACAGGCGAAACGTTACATACCAAGCCTCATAGAGGTCGAATGGTCCGCAAGGGCATTCAATCCCAGTCTAATCAGATGTTCGATGACTAGAAATGAATCATTATGTGCACTCATTCTTGATTCAATTCAACGAGAGCAGTCATCAGCAGCCTTGATGTGCAAATTTGGAAGATGGAAGAGTTGTGAATCACACTCATTATCACGACAAGAAGCTAGATTACTTGATGCTTCCATTTCAAGGCTCGACCTAGCTTTCTTGGAGATGAGAGATGGGAGGAGATACTTGGGGGTCAGTGAGGAGGGTGCTATTGGGTTCTTAGACAAGATGAAGAGAGTGGGGGCGATACAACTTTCTTATGAATTCGATGAAACACATCTACCCCGTCCACTATTCATTCTTGTTAAAGGCAATGGAGGAAAGGTCCGCAGTCTGATGCAGGCAGTTTTGAATCATTCTCCTTCAGCAGTAGCATATGCCGGTAAGGGTTGGAAGAGTGCTACACTCATATCTAGCCTATGGAAACCGTCAAGAGACTATATGTTTCAGAAACTCCCTGAATTGGGGAGAGAGCATGGTTTGGATATCAGTTGTCACATATCATCATCGTTTCGGAACTACACATCTGATGTTTTTCAACGGCTATTGATGCCCGACGGTTCATGGTTTGGTAATATTTCGGGATTGGTTTTGCAGTCTAGACTTACGAAATACAGTGGAGAAGTGGCCAAATGAAAGAATCGCTCGAAGACAACGATACAGAGGAACAGATGGAACGCCGAGTTGGAAATCTTACTCCTGAGGAGGTTTCTGAAATTCTTGAAAAGAACAGGTTACTTAGTGAAGCAGAACGAAAGCAGATAATATTGGGGGGACGTAAGAG
>CAYPUO010000020.1:0-12486 GCA_964413775.1 uncultured archaeon | reverse complement strand
AGAGCACTTCATCGCTCTTCAATGCTCTATCAACCGACCCGTCAAAAATCACCTGCCCCTCCTTCAGAGCAACAACAGAGTCTGCCCAGTTCTCAAGAAAGAATCGGTTATGAGTTGTAAACAACACGCTAATGCCCTCTTCTCGCAGCCGTTGAATGACATCAAAAATGCTCCTGATCATCGGAAAGTCAAGTCCCGAGAATGGCTCATCGAGGAACAGGATTTTTGGTTGCATAGCAAGGATTCCTGCAATTGCAACTCGTTTGGCCTGACCGTATGACATCTGGTTTACTGGACGATTTATATAGTCAGACATCTGTACAAATTTCAGCGCATCTGTTACTCTCTTCTCGACCTCTTCTTCCGAAAGCCCTAGGTTCCGTGGGCCAAATGCAACATCCTCCCACACAGTGGGTGCGAACAGCTGATCGTCTGGGTTCTGGAATAAGAAACCGATATCCTTACGCACAGCCCACAGGTTATCTCGAGATACTTTTCTGTCAAACACATAGATATCGCCAGCTTCAGGTTCGAGAAGGCCCAGAATCAGCTTGAAGAGAGTCGTCTTGCCAGAGCCATTCAGTCCAACCATTGCTTTATGCTCACCGATGTGGAGCTGCATCTTGATATCATGCATCTCAAATTCGTCATACCTGAAGTACACATGATTAACATCTATTGCACAGGTCATGTCATAGTCCTCCCAATATCCCAAATGTCATGAACAGCACGAAACAGACGAAGGAAACCAGAACAAGAAGAAGAAGAGAGTCAGCCTTTCTGAATCCAACTCCTCTGATAATCATTCCACGTCCGAAACCCCTGAGAACCATTGCTTCATACACCCTTACGCTCCTATCGAACGCACGATCAATTGTGGAGCCGATAAGGTATCCCAGTGATTTGATTCTATCAGTTCTGGTGCCCCTCTCAAAGCCTCTCAGAGATTGAGCCTCCCGCATCCGATGCCGTTCCATAATGAAGAGGGGAATGTAGCGAAGCATAATCAGTAGTGACCCAAGAACCATAACTGGAACTCCTATCGTCCGTAGAGCTCCGATGAACTCGGAGAGAGACATGTGAGAGAGAGCAGCAATGAACAATATCAACATGGCCATCATACGAAAACCAAGCAGGATGCCGAAGGAAAGACCTTCCTGATATGCATTCAATGTGC
The DNA here is from genome assembly GCA_964413775.1 of uncultured archaeon. Classification (GTDB taxonomy): domain Archaea; phylum Asgardarchaeota; class Thorarchaeia; order Thorarchaeales; family Thorarchaeaceae; genus MP5-2226. The sequence continues at coordinate 11,309 of CAYPUO010000020.1, read as the reverse complement.
CCCATGGAAGGACTACTGAGAAGACCACCGTACTTCCCAAAACAAATGGCATAAAGAACATCCAAAAGAGTATGAATACTTCGAATTTGGCGGCTAGCGAGAAAACAACCTTCCACCTAGTATGTGATACGGTCCCGCCGAGTAAGATCAAGCATATTATGCACAGAACCACGATAGGATTCTGTTGCACAGTAATAACAACACCAACACCAAGGGCAGAAAGGAAAATCGCTGTAGAAGAGAAGTTGTCTAGTGTGCCCTCTCCCTCGCGAAAGGGCAATAGGAATACTGCCATAGTTGACTAACACCAATACTTGTTCTAATTGTTTCGAAAGCAGAGGTCAAACCAGAGCTGAAACTACTCTGCTCTGCGTGATGAATATCTAAACAAGAGATAGGCCATGATGAGCACAAGAACGATGCCTGTGACACCTTTGAACACATCAACAAGTGGCCCCTCTCCAAGAAACGCAAAGATGCCTCCAAATCCTCCCTCAGGCTCTGGTACACCAGCCCAATTAAACAACGACCATTCGAGGCCATCCGGATTCTGTGAGGCAAGACCCGCGACAATTACGAAAGATATGACTGCAACCACGAGGATAATGGCAGGTAGAACAAACCTAGTGAGTGTACTACGATCCATTAGTGAGCTCCCTCCACAATCACTTCTTCTGGGGCGACTCTTATACCAAATCCTTCAGCAGTTGCGCTTTCCTTAAGGAAGGATATGAGCTTGGGTTTTGCCTTCACAAAATAGAGAAGAATGAAGAATGTAATGATTGCTTCACCTACGGCAACGAAGACATGTAGGCCAGTAATGACATACACAAATTCGAACGTCAGTCCCGGCACAGTAAGCAGCTCAAGTCCCAAGATGAAAGCTGTTATCACTATCGTTATGAAAGCTGCAATGGAGGTGGCAATCAGGACCCTTGATTTCTCCTTACTAATCACTCTTCTAAGGCCCTTGAAAAGGATGAATGATAGGCCCCACCCGATGAACGCCCCAAGTATGCCCATATTGAAGAAGTTCACTCCAAATGCAAGAATACCCCCGTCTCCGTAGAGCGCCTGCACACATAATACAAGGGCGATAATCACCATTGCAGCCCACGGGCCTAGCATTACGGCAAGCATTGTTGTTCCCACCAGATGACCACTTGATGGGGGAATGGGAAAGTTGACAAACTGTGCTGCAAAAATCACTGCCGCGAGCACACCCATATAGGGTGCCAAGCGGTCGTCAAACCGTCTATTCACCTTTCGGATTGCAATGCCAAGGATTGGAATGCTAACAACAAGAAACAAGAGATAGACCCAGAGGGGCAAGACACCATCAGGCACGTGCATTGTCAATCACACCAACAGTACTAGCTAATTGGAGGAAAAGGTACTTAAGAGTGTTACTTCTGGTGAAATCGTGTTACTCTTGATGGGTAACAGTGCTACATTGAGGTGGAGGCCCGCCAATCTATGGACACAAAACGCTTCGGAGTATCTATTCCTAAGAACCTCTTAGATGAATTCGACGAGCTCGTGAGCAGGAAAGAATACGTAGGCCGGTCAGAGGCTATTCGTGACGCTATGAGGCTATTCATCTCCAAGGATAAATGGGATGCTGAAGACACGGAAGGGTTTGCAAGTCTCAACATCGTCTATGAACATCGCCCACAGCTTACTGCAAGTCTTCTCGAGATTCAGCATGACGCAGAAGTGGAAGTTATTTCCACGCTTCATACACACATAACCCGGACCCATTGTTTTGAGGTCATTACCATGAGAGGAAATAAACGGGGAATCCAACGGGTGGCTGATAGAATTGGCGGTATCACTGGGATTGAGTTCCTTGAGCTCTTTACCTTCTCATTGCCGGAAGCAACACCGGCTCATCACCACACAAGCTAGTGGTCGAAATTACGTAACCGCTTTCGTAGATATGCACCCGCAAGGACGACTATTACAACAGAAGTTGATAGGCCTAGTACAACAAGGACTGTGTTATTATTACAGCTCTGGCAAGGGATTTCTTGAGATGAATAACTCTGGATCACGCCATCTGTGTCTATATAGAGGGTCCACCTCTCACTCTCAGCAACGAGATGGAATTTGAAGACCCATACAGCTTCAGAATTCACTCCTACATTCGCTCCAGGAACTACTACAATCCTCTCACAAAGACCCCAGTAATGCCCGTCATTCGCAAAAAAGTCTGTAGCAGTTCGAACGACCAGTGAGTAGTTCTCAATAAAATGGCCTTGGAGAGGTCGTATCCACTCAAGATTACCAGTCTCACTGTTGAGTGCAACAATCTTCTGATAGAACCCACTCTGATTCATCTGTACAATTGCATAGCTAGACAATGAGGGGTCCTGGGTGAAGTTCTCGTTGAATCCGCCGAGGTGTTGCCAGAAGAAAGTTTGATTGTCATCCAAAAGATCTACTAGTGCGGGCTCTACATTAAATGCATTGACTGTACGAGTGAGATTGGATGAATCCTCCGGAACAAGTTGCAGTTCTCTGTAGTCTACAGTAACAACAGTCACCCCTTGGGCAGATACACAGGGAATAATCATGGGCACAAGGAGGAGAAATATCACAGCCCGCACTGGTTTCATTGGTTTTCACTAGCTATTCTAGATATACTGATGATAAAACGCTGTTGCACGACGACCGTACAATCCTTGAACAGATTAGGAATTTGGCGGAGACATACCATCCAAGCACCTGCAATCGAGGACTATCTCCAGCAGGACCTCCTCCGCACCGGCATGCCGTGCGAGGCAAGTAGGGGACTCTGTCTGCGAATGAGTCATGGGTTCCCTGTACCTTCTATCAACGCGTTCCCCTGGCGTAAAGCCAAATGTTTCAGAGGTCAGTGGACCTAGATTTCGATTGCGGGCTAGTGACCAATTGGTCTGTTTCTGGAATGACTCCGCCTGGACCTCATGGCTCATTGTTTACAAGTCTGAGTAAAACGAATATTACTTTGTTGAACTCAGCGAATACAGCTTCGGCCAGCAGGGCCTCATGTTTTTAACAGAAAACGAAATACAAGATTCGGATTTTGAATCATTGGTCGTTGTCCGACACACGATATTTCGAAGATGCTTGCGTCTATAGATGCACTATAAGTGAACATGCGTATAAGGGTCGTGAAGCATTATGGAGCCGGAGGATTCAGGACCCCCACAGAGGAAAAGGCGAATGGCATGGTGGTGGATTCTGTTAGTGGTAGTTTCCACTCCAGCAACAGCGTATCTGTTTTCTATCATGGGATGGATTCCATTTACTCCAACATACGCTGTATCTGTCGGTCTGGTCTTCAGCCTGCTTTTCATTATCTATGAAGTATTCTATTCTCATGTGATTGGCGATCAAATGCGAAAGATGTATGAACCTGAACCTGATGGAGAACTTCACTAACAGAAAAGAAAGAGCCCAATGGACCTAGGCGACAAGCATCAACTTCTGTTTCACCGATGAATACATTGATGTGGAACTACTAGCGGCTAGAAAGAGGGTCTTGAGAAATGATTCACAGTGTTGACGGGCTCGACTTGTATTATGAGGATGTGGGAAAAGGTATTCCGGTGGTTATTGTTCATGGATTCACATTGGACCATCACTCGATGATGAACTGCCTTGAACCGATTTTTCGCAAACATGAAGGTTGGAGGAGGCTGTACATTGATCTTCCGGGACATGGAAAGACAAAAGGAGTAGATTGGATAAAGAACTCCGATGATGTCCTCCAGGTAGTAATTGACTTCATAGATTCGGTAATACCAGAAATCCACTTTCTCGTTGCAGGACTTTCCTATGGGGGCTATATTGCTCGAGGACTCGTCTATCGTAAAATGAGTGTGATTAACGGGCTCCTGCTGATCGTACCACGAATAGTATCTCGTCCAGATGATCGTGACCTCCCTCCGAGGATGATTCTTGAAAAGGATGAAACACTTTTGTCAAAACTGCCTGCAGCAGACCGTAATCAATTCATGGAGGTCCCAGTGATTATGAACAAGAAAGTTCTGAGTCGCTATGCAAAGGACATTGTTCCTGCAACCAAAATTGCTGACAACGACTTCTTGAGGAGGCTTGATAATACGGTCGACTCTTTCTCGTTTGATGTTGACGCACTGCCGGCGAAATTCACTCGACCGTCACTCTTCATCGTTGGAAGACAAGACCATATCGTTGGATATCGGGATGCATGGAACATCATAGAGAACTATCCTAGGGCAACATTTGCAGTTCTTGACCGGGCAGGTCATGGACTTCAGCTGGAACAGGTGACTCTGTTCGATTCACTCGTTGAGGATTGACTGTCTAGGACTCTTATGGAGTAGAGTGCATAGACGCTCCAATGTTTTTGGCCTACCAATGGAGCATGGTTCATGGCTAGTATGATATGTGGGGCTAACAGATGATGTTGTGTAGAGTAGACTCAAGCTGACCAATAATAGTCAAAATCGCAGCACTCACCGCCCTGCATTAGTGTCTTAGTGCGTCGGAATCCCACTCTCGGATGAATGTGCGGAGTTGAGGCAAAGTCCTGTTTGCAATGGAGGAGATATCCCAGCTCTGGATATCCTAGATCGTTAAACACCCTCGCATGGATGCACTCGGTTGCTGAACACCTAAGCTCATCGGCGGACTCATCTGTGACCTCAACGGTTTCATTCTGTTCGTCGAGTTTTCGGACCCATTCTCGAAGCAGTCTTTTTACGTCATCAAAGGATTCAATTGAGTAATCAAGATCCCTGATTGTTGTGTCCATATCCCGGATTGAATTCTTCTCAGCCCAGTCAGACATTATTTTCTGGGCCCTCTGTTTCCCTAATGTTTGTTCGAACTCATCATAGAGCGTGATAAGATTCGTGGCAATAGCTTTGTAATATTCGTAGACAGTAACGTCCTTTTTGGTCAGAAACTTCGAGGGAAGGGACATTTGCATTCACTACCTCTCCGGAGCTGACTCGACCTTATTAACAGTGAGAAAGAGCACTGGTCGATTAGGAGCAGCTGATAAGGATGAAGAGAATTCATCCTTCACCAGAAGCTCAGAGACTTGCACTACAGTTGTGACACTTGGGAGTGCCCTGTTCGTTCTTTGCGCCACAGAACGGGCAGACAACGAGGACCTTGATAATTTCCCGCTCCTTTGTCGTTGTGCCCGGGGCACTAGGAGATATCGCAGTGGGTCTGCCACGGACGAAGGTATCGCCCTCCATCTTTCCAAAGAGCTGACCCTTGCTAAGTGCATTATAGATTACGTCACGCACCACATCCACAGATAGGCCAGTTCTCTGGCTCAGGTCGTACATGGTAATACTATCATGTGCATTAACTACTCCAATAATCTTGTCACGGTTCTTGGATTTCCCAGATGAGCAGAAACAGGGCCACATGATACAGCTCAGAAATATCAGCCCTCCTCCTATTAGTGGGAACATCCACAGCGCAACAATATCAAAAAGCCCAATGATAACGATGACACTAGCAGCGAGCATAAGATAGGCAAGACCCGTACCTTCTCTACTCTGAGCTACAGTCGGAGTTATGTATCCTGTAATCATAAGGAGTACTCCAACGAATACAACCACAAGTCCCATGATGACAAGGAATGGTGAATCGCTTTCTTGACTCAGCGCAACAACAAAAAGCAGTGCTCCTGCAATAATGGTCAATAGTGATGCAATAAGGAATAGCTTCTCTTTCATCAGACCACGCCTCAGATTTTCTCCTATAAATAAACCTGAATTTAAACTATCGTTGGATTCATCCTGCGAAAGAAGCAAGCATTGAAGCCAGCGAATTTTTATTACAGGGCGCTTATTGATGCCTGCTTGTGCACTGATTTGGACAAGAGAATACAAATGCATGCTCAGATCCTTGTTGATTGGAGCACAACAGTCAAGTCAGGCGACAGAGTTCTGCTCCGAATGAACCCGGGGGCGTATGACTTGGCGCTTGCAGTTACATCAGAATTGGCGAAGAGAAATGCGTCAGTGGTCCATAGCCTTGAAAGCGACGACTTCACTCGAGCATACTTATCAGCCAATAAAGACGGTGATGTGCCTGAACCAAGCCACTTCAAAGCCTTAGTTGAAACAAGCGACGTAATAATAGGGCTCTACGCTCCAGAGCATTTGAACACACTCTCAAGTACTGAACCTGCAAGGCTAATGGCGTACAAGAAAGCTAGGAGAAGCATCTTTGATCTCGTAATGAAAAAGAGATGGTGTGATACAGTTCATCCATGCAAGGCATTCGCAGATGAGGCAAACATGAGCCTCAACAAGTACAAGGAGTTTGTCTACGCTGCGGTGTTGGTTGACTGGCAGTCAGAGTCAAGACATATGTATGCGCTGAAAAACAGACTTGCACAACATAATGAGATTCACTTGACTGGAAAGGGAACAGATCTCTATGCAAGGACAGAAGGCCGTCAATGGAATGTTGATGATGCGAAGAAGAACTTGCCTGGCGGCGAAGTGTATACCTCCCCAGTGGAGAACTCAGTTGAGGGGGAGATACTCCTTGATATCCCATTCAGATATCAAGGGACCATCATCGAAAATGTTAGATTGACGTTCGAAAAAGGAATTGTGGCAGACTATTCATCAGAAAAAGGAGAGCAAATGCTCAAAGCAATCTTGGATGTTGATGATGGCTCTTCGCGAATGGGAGAACTGGCATTCGGCATGAACCCCGGAATCAAGAGAGCCACATTGAACATGCTATTCGATGAGAAAATGACAGGTACAATGCATCTTGCGCTCGGGAAGGGGCTTGTTGACTGTAACGGTAGGAATGACAGCGCAATACACGTGGACATCCTAAGGACCCTGAGGAACACTGAGATTCGAATGGAGGAAGAAGCAATCTACGCTGAAGGACGATTCACATGAGAACTGCAGATCAAAAAGCGAGGCTCTAGACAAGGACTGAGATCACGGGACACTCTACATCTCTAATCACGGACTCTGTAACGCTCTTTTGGGGAAATATCCGGTGCCCACGCCTTTTCCTGCGCTTCATCATAAAGACAAGAGAATAGTGCGATGAGTTGGCTTCTTCAATGATTGCCTCAGATGCATGCCTTGCAACTACGATTTTGGTCTTAAGGCGGTATCCTTGGTTTTCCAACCACTCTCGTAGTGGTTTCAAGTCATTCTCTGCCTTGAGCTTTAGTTCGTCGAGGGCACTATGCTCAAGTGGAGTTGAGATTGGAGTTTCAATGACATGGAACAGCGTGATAGAAGTCGTCTGAAATCGAAGAAGTGGAAGAAGCGCAGCGACCATATCGGAGTATTCAAGATTCGCGGAAACCGGCATCAGAACGTCCTCAGTACCGTTAGACTCGCTCATTGTTATACCTCTAGTCCACTCGTTTTCCATCCTTCTTATGCACGTACATAATGACACTCGAAACTGTGGTCTTGACACCATCGATAGACAGGATGTGGTTCTTCAGCATGTTTCTGAAGTCAATTACATGCTCGGCTTCAATTAGCAGGATGATATCGGATTCGCCCGTGACCTCATACACATCACTGACAAATGGAAGCGCCGCAAGTTCTCGGGCAACTTCATCGAGGTCTCTGGATTCGATTGTGATATCGAGGATTACACGAAGGGGAGGCACTACTTTCTAACCACCATAAGCTTGCCTGGAGCGATTGCAGAGATTAGTGCGACCATATCATCAGACATATCGCGCTTTGACTTCTTGGACGACCTTTCTCGAAGGAGGACAACAAAGTCAAATCTCTCATCTTGGGCTGCAATAGACACAATCTTCTGCAGCTTACCAAGCCGCACGATGGTATCTGTTTCAAAACCAGATGAACTTAGCTCTTTGGCCAACTCGATCAGGTCCCGCTTTGTAAGCTCTTTGTACTGTCTTGCCATATCGAGTGTCACCTGCCATTGGTCTGTGCGTATAATGCTCATTAGAGTTAGTCGAAGCTGAGGATCGAGGCTGCCCTTGATGACATCAGCAATTTCCTCTCGCTCTTCAGGGCGAATGAGCACCATTGCGTTTAGTTTGTAGCTCATTGGCATAATTGAGTCACCTATCTCTCTGCTGAGGAAAGGTCTACCAGTCCTGTGACGGTATATCCCATAGATGAGAACTCCAGCACTCGTCCACACAAGACCCAGAAGACGACCAACGGGATGGAAAATCACCACAAGCGTCCAGATGGATGCACAGGCTATCGCCCCCACTACACTTGGCAAGGGCACCTCATACTTACTGCCTCTGAATGGCACCCTCACGCTCAACGGTATCTTCCATGACCTGTGAGTATCACGGTCGGTCTGCCTTAGAACGATAAGAGAGATATTCACCATCAGATACGAGAGAAGCGCGCCAAAATTGTAGAGATCTGCCACCCAGTCGAGAGCACCAATCAGTGCCATCGTTGCCCCAATCGCCCCGAATACTGTTATCGTTCGTACTGGTGTCCTTGTCTTCGAATTGACTTTTGAAAACCATTCTGGGAGAAGCCCAAAGCTGCTCATCGAGAACACTACTCTTGAAACGCCTATTATGCCCGTATTCGACGAAACCAAACAGATGGCGAATCCAGTGAAGGCCACGACAGGCAGGAGAATTGGTCCTATAACGCCGATAGATGCCACTAGTGCAGATACCGGGTCTTCTAGATTACTTCTGAGAGTAGTCCAGCTTATCATACCCAAACTGAGGGCAGATAGTCCTACTGCAAATACAATGACTGCAACAATAGACATCTTTGTTGCACGTGGAATCGTCCTGTCGGGACGCTTCGTTTCCTCAGCAGCCTGTGCAATCGACTCTATCCCGATAAAGGAACTCATCGCCAGAGTGACAGCATAGAGAAAGTTCTGTTCGTTATAGTTGCTGCTCCAAATGTATGAGATGTGCCCGAATTGTGACGGAGCTCCGTTTATTGAAAACTGGAAGACAAGAAGGTTGACATTGAAAGAAAGTCCAAGTCCTAGTAAAATGACTAGCGAAAGGACAATGACATTCAGTGCAACCATCGTAATGTTGAGACTGGATGATTCTTTGATACCCTTGATATTAACCGCTATGAGAAGAAGCACAATAACAAAAGATACCAGTCCAATCGCACCTACTTTGAAGACTTGGCCCAGTATCATAATGGAGATGGTTGTGGATATTAAAAAGGGGAAGAAGAATGTTAGATACCCAGTTGTGGCAATAGCAAACAGCGCCGTGCACACCGTATAGTCAAGCATCACTAGCCAGCCTGCCAAGAACCCAGCAAAGTCATTGAAGGCCTTCATCGAGTAAACATGGGCGCCTCCAGCATAGGGATATGCCGTTGCAAGCTCGGAATATGCAAGTCCGGTTGCGATGTAAGTTATCGATGCAATAAGGAAGGCGATTGGGGCCCAACCTGCTGCATAGGCTGCAACGAGACCTAGTGCTACGTAGATATCAGCTCCGACATCAGCATATCCCATGGCGAATGAACCGATCCAGCCAATATCACGTTTCAGAGCAGTCCTCTGTTGGTCTGACAAACTCGTGCCATCGGGCATCTAATACACCCTCTACAAATAAGCTAGGCGAAATCTACAAATGATGAGTTATCAAGATAGCGAATAGAACCAAGTTTCCAGCGAGCGCGTTTTTTCAGGATGCTATGCGAAATGGCCCTCTAATGCAACAGACAGGGACAAGGCGGCATTACATAAAGATATATCATTTCGCGCAGCAATTTTTTAGCTAGTTGGTTGAACGACAACAATGATGAATGATAACTCATCTGAACAGGACTATATTCAGTCCATGTCTGGGATATTCTCTCAGCTTGGACGACCTTGGACTATTTCTCTAATTCTTGCTCTTGGGGAGCGTGGTTCAACGAATAGACTGCACGAGATACAAGACAAGATTGGAAGGATATCTAGCAGAAAGATACCTGAGAAAGCTCTGTTGAAGTGCATAGAAGACCTTTCTCAGCTGGGCCTTGTCACAAAAGTAGTCCATGAAGAATCTCCCGCAACTGAGGAGTACGGGTTGACCAATGCAGGTAATGAAATGTATCGACATATGATCCGTATGACTCTCTGGGACCTCGATGGATCCCGGAGTGGACACACAACATACAGCAACATTTCAGCTTGCTAGTCAACGCATACCACGCTGAAAGCAATACAACTAGGACCTCTCACACAGGAACTAGCTGTCTTGCGTATCTATTTTATTCTTAAAGAAAAAACGGAGGTAGGGTTGCCCCTACTCCTTTTCGTATTTGAAGCTAAGCTTGAGATGCACACGATACTCTGCAATCTTGTTATTCTCAATCCTAACATCTTGCCGGAGTACCTCAGCTACTCTTAGGTCTCTGAGGCTCTTCGAGGCCTGGGTAATTGCATTAGAAATCGCTTGTTCCCAACCCTTACCGCTGACGCCGGTCAGCTCGATATACTTGTAGACACTCTCCTCGGGCATGGTTCTATCTCCTGAGTTGTATCATCTCTATAGTAGAGGTTTGTGAAAAGGATTGCGAATAACACCTAATGGGTTCCAGGAGCAAGCTGTAGCTGAATGTGAAAATGGGGCCCAGGGGGGAATTGAACCTTGCCAGAAGAGAACTGAGAAACATGGGAAGCAAATACATGATTGTGTGTGGATAATTAGACTATTCAACATTCATTGCCCATTATGATGCTAAAGAATGATGGTTACATCTGGAAGAAGGCTATGATGCACCAAAGCGCCAAGTGGATCCAACGAGTCACCTGCTCGTATCTTCTTATGTCAATTATTCTATGTCTGATGTTTGTATCTCCTGCTTCTTCTGTTATTGTTTGTCAGTCAGATACAGAATCAAGTGAATCTACTTGGTCGGTGGTGGTCACATCAGGCTTTCCCGACGCTATCTATGTCGATGTCAAGTTCATCAATGCGACTCATGGGTGGATCCTGGGCTTGGAGTCATACAATCTTCCTACGAACATACTGGTCCTGCATACATGTGATGGTGGTCTTTCCTGGAATCTCCAATTCAATCACAGTGAACAATATAGCACTAGGATGAATGTGTTGGATGATCAGACCATCTGGATAAATGGCCTGGGCAGCCTCTTCTACTCACGCGATGGAGGCAACAGCTGGAATGAGAGTGTGGTACTAAGAACTAGGGCGGGTATGGCTGCCGTGGAATTCACTAGCCGGTCGCATGGTTGGACAGCTAACGCACGCATTCTCTATGAAACCAATGATGGTGGCATCTCTTGGCAAATTGATTCGGGATGGAACATGAATGACACCCCTAGAA
>CAYPUO010000019.1:0-12790 GCA_964413775.1 uncultured archaeon | reverse complement strand
GCTCACAACTTGGTCAAGAGGCTGAGCATCATTATCCGCGTTCAGCATTGTTCCTACCACTATTTCTTAAAGATGTCTGAGAGTGTATAAAGAGTTCGCACAGCCTCCGTAAGGCAGTACTCGGTTGCTATTGCCTGATTCGATTAATACAGTGATCCACTGGTTGCTAACTCTAGGTGTCTGGTGGCCGATAGTCATCGCCTATTTGGATGGAACTTCAGATGCATTCCACCATCTATGAGTACCATGTTGAATGGGAAAAGGCCTACCCTGTCGCCATCACGGATAAGGTCGTCCTCCCTCGCCAGAAGACCGTTAACAAAACAATCACCAATCTTGTTCTTTTCGATGCCTATTCTCTCAATCAGTTCCCTGAATGTTTCTTCCTCCTCAAAATCAAGGAGCATCAATGTATCGTCACTTGCACTGCTGCCCTCAACCAGCTTTCTTAGCTTTCCGTAGAGATGGATTTCTATCATCAGGTTAGTGCGTCCATTTTCGAGTGACCTTATCTATTATCATTTCGAAGTCCGGCTCGTGCGCCAAGCCTGTACGCCAACCCGTAATGATTTGCGCGTCCTCCTTAGGCTTGATGAAATCCTGAAATATCCGAAGGTTCTGGTCATTTAGACGAAGACATTTCATCATCTGTCTGTCATCACATTTTGAGGGAGGGCATTCAGATGTCGCCATCACATACCACATGTTTTCACTAAGCATTGTTGCGACAAGAATCGCAGGACAGACATCCATTTCCTCTCGAAAGACCAAAGACTCCCCAGTTTCAATGGACTCTTTTCTGGTATACTGCTTTCCGTCAAGCGCCTCCACGAACAGAGAAAAATCTGATATAACTCTCTTCGCTGCCTCAAGGACTAGATCTTGAGACGCCTGAACAACTACTCCTGAACCATTGGAATCGCGAGTTGACATATTGTCAGAATTGCATTACTCCTTCTTTGCTTTTTCTCCTAGTTGGTCTGACACTAGAATATGTTGACTCATAAACATCAGAGCCTATCATCATTCAGATCTCTCTTCATGCTCCCTGAGGAACTTCTTTGCATGAAGATGAGCCTGACGCAGGGGTTCGGGATAGCCATTCATCGAGCATCTCTCAACTACTATCAATGCTGTCATAAGCGATATTCTGTTGCCAATCGACACGTAGACCGGCTTCTTCTTCTGTCCTAGCCAGAGTGCAGCTCCAACATCTTCTCCTTTGTCCTGAATCAGAGCCACATCCCCTATGCGTTCGGCCAGAGTACCTAGTAGCAGTTTCTTTGCTACTCCAATTGTTTGTTTCCCGAGCATTACTCCAATATAGGATGCCATGCCCATCCTTCTAGGATGGAGTATGCCGTTCGCATCAATCATTATGGGCCCTGTATCATCTGTTTGGCTTAATAGTTCCAGCAGAACAGGGGCCTCCCTGAGGTAGAAGTGCCCCGGAACATAAGGGACAGCACATTCTGCCGAATGGTATACAACTTGTCTTATGCGATGTGACTCAATGTCCATTGTGACTGCACAGGCATAGGCCATCGTCGACGAATATGCGACATCGACACCTGTCGCCACTCCTCCATTGAATGCAGGAGCGTCTTCTCTCACTACTCTTGGAGCGAGTCCTTTCTGAGTATTCTCGGATTCAAGTAGATCATCATTGACTATGCCCATAGTACGACCCATCATTGTACTTGTTTCAGAGTGGTACCAGATGCCCTCTTAGTCATACCGCTATGTGCGACAATGAGTTTCGTTTCTCTTGGAATTCGTAAGGCTCGATGAAGTCTGTTAGCCTCACCTTAAAACCCATAAGGCGGGTTGAGAAATACAACGGAAGACTCAAGCTCGTTGATACGGCTGATAATTGGGATCTTCGAGATGAGGCATCCCGCCGAGTATCACGAATACGGCACACAGCCATGAGACACCGGCCAGAGAGTAAGGCGATTGATAAGGACCGAGCAGATCCAGCAAATGGTATTGAGAATGCTCGGGACAAGAGAGCTGCATGGGTATGAAATCCATAGAGACCTCGAGTCCCGTGGAGTGAAGATAAGGATAGGACGACTCTACGAGATTCTGAACAAGATGTGTGACGATGGACTTCTTGAGGACAGCTGGAGCCCTAGTGAGTCTGGTCCGCAGAAACGTATGTACCGGCTGAGCCAGAATGGAGTCGCTGCCCGCGAGAAGATTCTTCTTGAAGCGATACAAACCGTCCACGAGTTCTACAGCGAATACCTGCGAGCGCTTCCACCGGAGAAGGGAGCATTTATGCAGATTGCAGGCCTATTGACAAGAGACCTCGGGAAAAGTCCCACAATAGCTTTTGTTTCAATGAAGCCATCAAAGTCAATCAGCCAGCTGCTCTTGGCAATCAGGTCTATCGTGCCTGACTGTACCCTGTATTTTGTCGGTCCCCGCGAAACAGCTCTCAAGATGGAGCTTGGTGAGTTTCCAAGTCTTGAGGGGAGTTATGATAACATTCCTGCAAAAGACAACTACTTCGATTTGGTTGTCTTCCCCGGATTCACTGGATGTAGTGACCTGGACACGTGTGTTTCTGAGTGGCGGAGGGTGTTGAGATTAGGAGGCTCGGCTGCGATTGTGACACCAACAGCTCTCATAAGGGAGCTTGAGGACCCGATGAGTATTGGGGAATTTGTGGAGCAACGAGAGAACCCTGAGAGGTCACAAGGTGCTGGTTTGTCCGAAACGCACTTGAAGGACCATCTCTCGAAGCAGTTCTCAAGTATTGACACGAACACAGTGGTGCACATAGGCTTGATTATTGCCTCCTAGATACTATGTACTAAAAGCAACCATAGCTTCCACGTGATAGTTGCTTATTAACAAAAGTGCAAGAGATTGCAATTGGACTCAGAGGAATCATTACACGCCAGTCGAACGCTTGAGTCAACATTCCTCTGAATCAGTATAGTATACCAAACTCGAAATGGCCTAAGCGCCGGCCATACCTGCATGGGTATGGCCTTTCAAGCTTATTTGGTTGGCAAGCAATGTGTGTGCCGTTCATTGTAAGTTGCACAATCTTGAACACCAGAGTGATGTGCTCCCAGAAAACGGCACTGGGGGAACTCTGTTAGGTGCTAGCTGTGTCAGGACAACCTCAGAGTATTGTTCGTGGCCCGCACTATATAAAGGCCTACAAGGCATGTCAAATGGGCATCTACGCGATGTCCGAGTTTGTCCAAGATTCGTGCAGCTGTCGCAAACCCTACCCGGGAAGGAGTCGGCTCCTCCTCTCCTTCCCTCCTCCATGAAACTCAGCTTGAGCTTCTTGTTTCTGCAGGAGGGCGAATACCAGATATTGGGACTCCTCTCAGTCTTGATGACTATACAGGAATGACAATTCCCGCGGCTTCAAGTTCCCTCAAGTACTCTTTCGCCGCAGATGAAGTGACTTGAAGTGTCGACTCTACGACTTCTTGAATACTGGATATATCGAATTCTCGCTCGTTGCCATATCTTTGGATTAGGAGGACCAATCGGATTTGCCTTGCGTTTGTTGTGAGGCCCATTGCATCTTCTGATAACCTATGCTTCTCTTCCGTTTCTTTGAGACTTGCTTCAAGCTGATTCAGGGCCCATCCTTAATCGAAGAATGTCCTGTCCCCATGCCAGTTCTTGATGATGAATGCATACTCGTCTTCGAATGATGAGAGGAACTTTACAAACCTACGGATTGTGGCGTCTTGCACAGGTCGTGCAGAGACAATGATTCCTGCAAGATACTCACCATGGCACATGTGTGCTGTATACTCCTCTACCTCGAACACCTCGTGCATGTCTTGCGCCTGACTCCCTCTACTCACCTTGTCAGTCAATGATGTGGCAGTCACTAGTGCGCTGAAGAGATCCGGGTCTATGTCCGTATATGAGTGGTGAAATATCGATAGGCCGCTATCCAGAAGTGATACTATTACATGGTCGAAGTCAATCAGTGGTGAGCCGAGGTGTCTTCTATTTGCTGCCATGTTCATTCGCGCTATTTCCCTGTCGGTTCCCCCATCCATCTCATGATGATTTAACTATGTCTGTGCAATGCACTCCTTTTCAGACTAGTCTATTTACCGAGTGTCTTGAAATGAAAGAAACCATCTTGCTCCTAGGTGGCTCAGGGTCCATGGGCTTTGAAGCCTTCAAAGAACTCTGGTCGAGAAGAGAGAGTACAGGTGAGCGGAAATATGATGTGACTCTTCTCCTGCGACCATCGGAGAAGAACATACGCAAGTTCTCACCGTATCTGAGAGAGTGCGGAATGATGGAGGCTGAATGCCGTGGTCGTGTTCAGGGGGATGGCCTCAGAATCGTATGGGGTGATGCAACAGATTACTCTGATGTGCTCGAGGCTGTGAAAGGAGCTGATTGGGTTCTCTCGCCCATGGCATTCATTGCCCCCGCTGCAGACCATGACCCTGACACTTCGAGGGCTGTTAATACTACTGCAGTGCAGTCTATTATCACAGCAATCTACGAGGTGGGTGGTGAGAACCACATCAAGCTTGTGTATATTGGCTCAGTTGCAGAAACTGGTGATAGACTTGGCGAGATACATGTGGGCCGAGTTGGCGACCCGCTCAAACCAAGTGTATTCGACTTCTATGCTACATGCAAGATAGCAGGGGAGCGTGCAGTCATAGAGTCTGGTCTGAAGTACTGGGTGTCACTACGGCAGACCTACATCGCTATTCCGGACACCATGAGTCTACAGGACCCGATTATGTTTCATCAGCCGTTGGATACCTCCATAGAGTTGAACACAAGCAGAGACGCCGGGCGAGGACTTGTGAACTGCCTTGACATGCCAGAGTGTTCTGATTTCTGGCGGCGTGTGTACAACATGGGGGGAGGACCATCGTGTCGGACCACCTTTTATCACTATATTCGAGATATGTATGCCCTGTTGGGTCTTGGTGACTTCAGGAAACTGATGGAGCGAAACTGGTTTGCCCTCAGAAACTTCCACTGTCAG
This sequence comes from uncultured archaeon, assembly GCA_964413775.1. Lineage (GTDB taxonomy): Archaea > Asgardarchaeota > Thorarchaeia > Thorarchaeales > Thorarchaeaceae > MP5-2226. Next base: position 7,785 of record CAYPUO010000019.1, on the reverse strand, counting down.
TACTACGAGGACAGCTGGATCTTGAATGAATACATCAGGAATTGGGGGGACTCCCTAGAGGACTACTACAGGCAGGTCTTGGATGCACTCCCAATGAAACTAAGGGTTGCCAGGGCTCTGGGTCGTGTTCCCGGCATACGGCGCCTTGTACTGAAGAGCGTGCGGAGCGTCATGGAAAAGATGGTCGACTCGAAAGACGGCACTAGACACTGGTTCATGAACAACAACATACCGCGGATTACAGCTTTCTATGGGTCTCTAAACGCGTATAATGCAATTGGAGGTTGGGACTCTTTTGATGAGGGGTGTCTGGAATCAGGATGGAATCAACTTAATCACGGGTATGACGAGTCCAATGCACAACTCGACTTGTCCGATTTGGCATCTGCTGCGGAGTTCCGCGGAGGGGCACTACTCTCCACTTCTTGGGATGGAGATCTCTACACCATGCTCCATTGGAAATGTGCATTTGAGCACGAGTTTGACGCCTCTCCATATCTAGTGCTAAAGACTGGGCACTGGTGTCCGGAGTGCGCTCCTCCTCCATGGAACTATGATGAGGTAGCTCGCAGAAATCCCTTCTTTGCGCAGGTCTGGTATCCGAACCATTCAAAGGACGAGGACAACTTCTATCCTGCTGACTGCTACAAGGATGTAATCTAGGCATTGATTGAGAAACCGAGGTAAATCAGTGGAACCCACTCTCACGCGCTCTGTGGTTGGTTCTGAGTGGTGCAAGTACTCAGATTTCCTGTTGCCGCAGATGTGACATTTGCTGATTATTCAGACCACGCCATATTGGAAAACTCAATTGCTTCGAGTATTGTGCATCTGAAGTCCTCTTCGCTGCACTCAAAGGTATACATCACAAAACCATCGTAGGCAAAGAAATACATTCGTCTTCGATGGTAGATTATCTCTGGTTTCGCAATGTCAACAAGCCGTAGAAACTCATCACGCTCGAATTTCACTCTGTACGAACTTGCTCTCTGCGCTGCTGCAGCTGCTCCTGCACCTGCTCCTCCAAACGCCATTACTATAAATCACCGAGTAAATGATTCCGCGAATCTAAATTAATCCTTGCTGCAGTACAATGTTCTCTTCATCTCTGTGGTTAAGAGGACAATGCAATGAGTCTGGACTGATTATGCCTACTGGGTCAAGTCATAGCCGCACTCTGGGCATCTTGCCATCCCTTGATGCACTGGTTTGCCACAGATAGGACACGATTTTCTCATTTGTTGTAACTGGGAAGGTGAATGCAGGAACCTGCCACACTTCCTAATATTATCCAGTCCCATATTGTCAGAGTAGATTTCGGTATAGCCACAGTTCGAACAAGCATAAGCGGTAAGCGTAGCAGTATGAGCTTTGTGAAGAATTATTCTCAGTTGGCTGTTGATTATCCCTCCGCTGCTGGTCAGCCCGTGGGGTCCTGATATTCTGGTGCTACCGCACTTGGGGCAAACACGATTGCTTTTCATCTCTTTCACTCTCATATAGGTGCGAAAAGGACAAACGCTTTCGCACGAACATCACTAGAATCTAGGGCTGCATTACAATTCGTATAATGAATGCCATATACTACCTCCAACCCAACAGATTCTTACTTTGGAGCAACTCCACATATTGCTCCTAGTATAACGCCGGATATGAACGCTTAAGTATATTTAGGCGTCACATGCATGAGGCATGGCTAATTGACAGGTTTGAAAATTGGTGACAAAGCTCCGGACTTCACGTTGTGGGAAGCTCCCGGAAAAAGCGTCACGTTGAGTGACGAGCTGAAGAACGGCCCCGTTGTTTTGGTCTTCTATCCCGCGGACTTCACATCGGTATGTACTCAGGAATTGTGCAGTTTCAGAGATTCACTTGCCGACTTCAACGAGTTGGGCGCGCAGATTCTGGGAATCTCTGTGGATAGTATCTTCAGCCACTCGGCATTCAAGAAGGCTAATGATATCCAGTTTCCGTTGCTATCAGATTGGGAGAAGTCCACCATAAGGGCGTACGGGATTGTGTATCCGAATCTCGCAGGAATGAGAGAGGTCGCGAAGCGGTCCGTCTTTATTGTAGACGCGAATGGCCTAATCAGCTATGTCTGGGTTAGCGAGGATCCCGGAAAGCAGCCATCGTATGACGAAGTCAAGGCAGCAGTCGAATCACTTCAGTAGATTATTCAAACACAGTTGTCTGCTTCGTAGCCCAAAAACACTCCATAGACTTAATTCGGCACTCGTGCTCACTACGATATGACATGCTACGCGATTCTTGGGCAGGCCTAATCGCCGACACCTGGGCGAAGATTGGTGCCTGCATTGCAGATGACTTTGGCTTCAGTGAAATTGAGACTCCGCGTGACATGCGTCCTTCATCCAAGGCACGGCAGGGCTATTTCGGTGGTTGGATTCAAGACGGGCGGCTTCTGCTTTCGAATGAGTGCCTTCGAGGAAACATCTCCCATATTGGTGTCTTGGCAAGGGAGTATATGAGAGAGGCACTGGGACGAGAGGGATTTGAACAGACAGTTCTTGAGGACTTTTCGTTTGCGTTCGGAGGGCTATGGTCGTCAAGCAAGAGTCAGAAGGCATGGTACAAGAAATGGGGTGAGTACCGCCAGCACAGGGGCGATGAGAGTACAGGTTTATTCTACCCATACAATGCATTTCACCTCTTCCACAGCTTTTCCGGATCTGAGTACTTCAACAAACTACTGGCAGAGTACATCCTGATGAAGCGGAGCGGGCTTGAGCTCTCAGATTCTGATTATGTGTCGCACATGCTTGAAAGACTTCAGCGGTTTTCGGTCCCGTTCAACAAGACTGACTTCAGCCTCATCAGGCGACTCCTTGACGACCCTGCTGCGAAGCGATCCGACTTAGCTCGAGATACAGAAACAACAGTCTATTGGGTTTCGCGGCGACTTGTATCACTGCAGAATTTCGGAATCTTGCGGAAGGTGCATGAGGTCTTCTACCAGGGAATTGGGCTCAGGGAGTTTGTCCTCCTGCTAGACAGTGATGAAGTGGAGTCAATCGCAGACTATATCATAGACTCACCCTTTCTCTATTCAGCGAACCGAATCGTTGCTGGTGACTTCGACCTTGTCGCTAGTCTATTAGTGCCTGAGAATCCCAAAAACCTGAGGGCATTAGAAACCTACCTCAGAATCCTTGCTGACAATGACATTAGTGCCAGTATGCACGAAGCTCTTGCTAGCAATACTAATCTCTGTTTTGACCACTATTCTACGAAATGGAATCAATGGGAGCTGCCGTGGGAACTCTTTGGTCCTCAACTCAGGAGAATCTATGACGAAAAGCTGGCTGGTGTTATGGCTCCTCAGATGAGGGTATGCAAGAAAGTCGACTTAGGAATGCAGCTTCTGGATCTTCAAATACTCAATGAATACAAGCGTGGACTTCCATTACGAGCGCTAAGGAAGGAGGTCAGTATCAAATATCAGCGCCTTGTGGACCGCATTGAACGAATGAGGAGTCATGGTCTGCTCCACGAAATGTATGAGTTGCATCATTGCGGTCTACATGAGTCACTCCTTATTCAGATCCCTGAGCCCTCGTATGGAGATGCTATCACTGCTTGGGCTCAGCGACTACCTCAGACCCGCTCTATTGCGGCGAAGGGTGGCGAGACACTGATCTATCTCCATCTTCCCGATGGCGGTCTCCAGGGAGTGGCGAGAGTAATGAAAACTTTATCGCCGAGTCTGAAGCCAATGCTGCTTGATTCTAAGGTAATCATAGGAAGGTGGTATTCGACGACTTCGTCTTGGTGGAAGTCAACAAAGAATCTCTGGGACTCTGACCATCAGCAGTGGCTCTATGCAGAGGAAGAGCTCTCTACATGGTTCGAGATGCTGCCCTGAATTACCCAGAATAGGACAGGCCCGCTTTGTATGCGGTCAAGATTGTTGGGTAACGACATTGCTGTCACAACAGGGAATCAGTTCACATTCGTTACCACGACATTTCTAGTGCTTTTTGGATGCTTGTCATCACTGCGGCAAAACTCCTCTAGACGGCATTCCTGGAGAGTTCTTGATTTTGTCCCACATGGAACCACTTCATTATATACTCGATTTTGGATATTATCTACACGCCAGAAAGTACCGCGTCTCCACGTCGTGGTATCTAGGGGGACCCCCTTTAATCCCCTAGTTATTCCACCGGGAGTTTCTCACGCGTGAGGAATGTACCTCGCAATGTCCGATTGCGATTCTCTTCAAAGGTCCTTGGCTGATCGGGGGAACCAGTCGGGGACCACTCCTTCCTCTCTGGTAGTCTTGCGTTGAATGTGATACTTATCTTGTACTTTCGAAATCATTATCTGGTCTGAGTAATCATCCGATGGTCACGCATTCAGATTCTGCAAGGTGTCTTCACATGGCGAGTATAAAAGCAACCATTCCTCAGGTGAGATTTCGAAATCCGGTACGGAAACTGAACCAGCTTGTTCAGCAGTTCCTTGAATGGTTCTACGGGACAGGTGACGAGCTGGACCCGCCCCAATAGTCTGAAGAGTCTATACATCTCGCGAAATGGCAGGCAACGCTCCTGCGCTAGTGTAGGAAACATCGCACTCCAGACCAGACCATAGATATGTCTGCTTCGTTAGCGGCCTCAATTGACTGACGATCACGAATTGATCCTCCGGGTGCAATAATTGCAGTGACTCCGGCCTTTGCAGCGGCGTCCACGGAGTCTCGATATGGGAAGAATGCATCAGATGCCATGACTGCTCCCCTAGCCCTACTGCCAGCCCGACCTAAGGCGAGTTCAACAGCTGCGATCCTAGAGGTCTGTCCCATACCAATGCCGAGTGTCCTGGTGCCGGTGCTGAGGACGGCCGCATTCGACTTGACGTACTTCACTACACTCCATGCGAAGAGGAGTTCTTCTAGCTGTGTAATAGTAGGTTGTTTCTTTGTGACAACGGTTAAGTCCTGTTCATTCAGTACGCGTTTATCAGACTGCTGGACCAGGATCCCATTTGGAACCAGTCTTATTGAAAGACCCGGCATATCATAGTCCGTAAACCTGCAGAGAACGATATTCTTCTTCGCCGCAAGGATGTCAAATGCCCTTCCCTCATAGTCTGGCGCAATGACTGCATCAACGAACATATTATGCAGCTTGGTCGCCAGACACTCCGTTATGGGACGGTTGAAACCCATTGCTGAGCCAAATGCCGAGAGGTTGTCGGTCGCAAATGCCTGGTCAAATGCCGTTTCGATATCGCCAGCAGATGCAAATCCGCAAGGACTTGTATGCTTGATGATTGCACATGACGGTTGGCTGTGTTCTGAGAACAGACTCATCGCCGCTGAGAAGTCAACAAGATTGTTCAGGGACACATCTTTGCCATGTAGCTGCTCATAGAAGGGCTGTTTCCCGCGTCGAAGGTAGTATCTCGCATCTTGGTGCGGATTCTCTCCATAGCGCAATGTCTGAGGTCTCTCGTATCCCATGACAAACGCTGGAGGAAACATGTCCTCTGAACAGAGATACCTACTAATCCCGATATCATACTGCGCTGTACGCAAGAACGCTTTCTCAGCAAGCTCTCTTCGCAGGTCCATACTCACATTCTCACTGGCGATAGCCTTTGCTACTGTGCCATAATCATCTGGTGATGATACAACCAGAACCTCAGAATAGTTCTTTGCAGCAGCGCGGAGCAGGGTTAGTCCACCGATATCGATATTGTCTAGGGCTTCTGCCAACTCATGTGGTTTCGATGTCACTTCCTCGAAAGGGTACAAGTTAACTACAACCAGGCCGATAGCAGGGATATCGTATTTCTGCAACTCAGTCTGCTGGTTTCCTGTTGCAAGGATTCCTCCCAATATTCTTGGGTGGAGCGTCTTAACTCGGCCATCCAGAATCTCAGGAAACCCTGTGAAGTCGGAGACAGTCGTCACGGGAATGCCCGCACTCTGCAACACCTGAGCGGTCTTGCCAGTGCTGACGAAACTGAAGTATGGCGCGACGTCTCTACAGAACTCAACAATCCCTGTTTTGTCAAAGACACTGATTATTCCTTGTCTTTTCTCCAAGTGACAACACCATCTGATGTGGCTGGCTCGGATTCCATCAAACGGAGAATGCAACGGGCGTGAGCCTTCCTTCGGTCGCTAGGCCGAGTAAATAAATCAATTGATGCCCGTACATTCGGTGCACTCAGACCTGAGGTCACCAGCCCTACGGTCATGTGGAAACATTCGCAAATGATAAATCGGAGAATCACCTGTGTATGTGGATGTTCTTGTTGCTCGGAGGATTATTAGATGGCTGATATGACTGGCGGTGAAGTCCTTGCTCGTTGTCTTGCTGAGGAAGGCGTGCGATATGTCTTTGGTGTCCCTGGCGATCAGCTGTATCCACTGCTCGATGCGATAAACAATCTGGAGGACATTGATTTCATTACCTTCAGACATGAGCAGGCTGCAGCTAACGCAGCAGATGCTTGGGCACGTACAACCGGGAAGCCCGGAGTCTGTCTTGGCACTGTGGGTCCAGGGGCAGCAGACCTCGTCCCTGGAGTGTATCCGGCATTTGCAGATAGCATACCCATGGTTGTTTTATGCGCTCAGAATCAGTCGTGGAGGATTTACCCCGACCACGGCAGTACTCAAGGTCTAGACCAAGTTGATCTATTCAGACCAGTAACGAAATGGAGAGCCAATGTCTCTCATTGGCAAAGGATTCCACATCTCTTGCATTGGGCCTTCAGGGAAGCCCTTTCTTCGCGACCTGGACCCGTTCATCTTGATGTACCCGCTGACATTCTGTATCTCACCTCCGATACAGAGACCCTTGAGGACGGATTTGTTCCGCCTGAGCAGTACAGAATGACAAAACCTCCAGTCGGCCACCCTGACCTCATAAAACAGGCCGCTGAGATGCTGCAGCAGGCCGAATTTCCTATGATTCATGCTGGCGGAGGTGTCCTGCAGTCTGAGGCGTGGCATGAGCTCGTTGAACTGGCTGAGCATCTTCAGGCTCCTGTGACAACCTCTCCCCTTGCCCGTGGAGTAATTCCTGAGGACCATCCTCTAGCGTTAACTCCAGCAAGTTTCGGCGCTATTGGGGCACAATGTCAGGCCGATGTTGTCCTGCTTGTCGGGGGTAGGCTTGGAGACCTAGATTTCTGGGGCAGAGAACCCGGATGGGCAAACTGCGCAGACCAGAAACTGATTCAGATTGATGTCGCCCCTGGTATGATTGCTCAGAATAGAGTTGTTGACCTGCCGATAGTAGGCGATGCAAAGGCTACACTGGCTCAAATGCTTGATATTATCAAGAAGCAGCCGAAGTCAAAACCTCGTGCCTCAATGAGTGACTGCCGAGAGGCGCAAGAGAACTGGCGAAAGGACTTCGAAGAACAGGGCTGCGCTGACTGCACTCCTATCCATCCTCTGAGGCTTGTCAAAGATGTTCGAGAGTTCTATCCAAGGAACGCGATATCTATAGCTGATGGCGGCAATATCGTCTTGTGGGCGCTCTATCTCAACAAGATCTACGAACCAAGGACATACCTCTGGCCATCTGACTCAGGTCACCTCGGAGTGGGGATGGGATATGCAATAGGCTCCAAGCTTGCTCATCCTGACAGGGATGTATATGTTATCTCAGGGGATGGTGCGTTCATGTTCAATGTTCAGGAACTGGAAACTGCTCGCCGTCAGAGCATTCCCTTTACAATCATCATTGCAAACGACCGGGCATACGGTATGATTAAGACGGGTCAGAAGGGTCTCTATGA
>CAYPUO010000018.1:0-12993 GCA_964413775.1 uncultured archaeon | reverse complement strand
GTCCCTCAAAGTGCTGGAGAGGATTCTCGAACCCATTGCTGGGGAGAAGGAGTCCGAGGAAATCATCACACAGCTCCCTGGACAGCAGACCGCCTGCTTCATCTTCTCCTCTGCTGACATCAAACCAAAGGTCAATCATCTTGGAGTCAGATGGTTGCTTACAAAACACATCACTCTGACTGAAAAGGACGTCAAAGATCATATGGCGAAGCTCGTTGCAGAACAACAGAAGATACTGAAGGCACTAGAACAAGAACGACTAGCAGCGGAAAAAGAGAAAGAACTTGAAAGACAGCGACTAGAGGCAGAGAAGAAGAAAGCGGCTGAGCAGAGAAAACTTGACGAAGAGAAACGCAAGCAAGAGGCAGAGCGGCTCAAGCGAGAAGAGGAGCTGCGAAAGCAACAGGAAAAGGAAATTGCAGAGAAGAAAGCCAAGTTTGCCAAGGCAACTGATGATGACAAAGTCTTTCAAACTAAGGGACAGGCGGATATGGTGTCCTATGAGGACATCATCAATGGTTTCGTTGCGCGGATTGAGAAGATTGCTAGGACAACATTCGGCCTGCAGCTCTTGAAAGAGCTCGTTCAAAGGGGAGACCTAGAGTACGAGAAAGCACGGGCCATGTACTTCAAAGAAACCAGGGAAGCGCTCAAGCAGGGACTCGCGCGGAAGGAAAAGCGACCCATCAAGAAGCGAGGGAAAATGGTTGAAGTTGATCACATTGTCTATGACTTCGAGTTTGTTCTCCAGAAGGTAATTACAAGCATGGGAATAAAGCAGCCAGACTATGTTGATGACCAGCGCCTCAAGAAATACATGGAAAAGATTGTGAAATCGGCCAAGAAGAACTCACTGATTGAGCGGATTGCCCTTGGTGAGCCTTTTTTGGAGTTCAGTGTAAGCTAACCAGCAATTGGCCCTAACACTTGTAGAACTGGATACCAGATGGCTTGCACTTAACCCAGTTCAACATCATGGAAAGTGTATCATAGGTAGATGAGTCAAGGTATTCCATGGTCACAGAAGGAGCCCCGTAGAGGAGAACGATAACCTCGGTCGTTGATTTAGCCACCTTCGTAAAGTCAGAGTCATGTGTAGCAAATCCAAAACAGACTATCTTTGTGTCATCGGCAAGTACAATCTCGCGGCCTTTGCATTCTCTTGTAGACCCACCAATTCGTGTAAAGACTTCTCCCTTTTCCGCTGAACGGACCACAAGGTCACTTTGTATCTTGGATGCATCAATTAGCCCAATTGGAAGTTTGTGGTATGCAGAAGCAAGGTTTGCCACATCCACGACATTGGATATACGCCACAGATTTTCACCATTGACAATCCGCCGCAGCAGTGCCTCGCTTGATACTCTTATCTTTGTGGGGTCCATTCCAAATGACCAGTATAGGTCCCGGTAAGAACGGAAAAGTGGGTCATCCTTGATCTCATCGAGATGGGTGGACTCTCGGATTAGTCCGAACACATTCTGTTCATAATCTGGCCAGTCCTGTCGAGAGGACTCGACAATGCAGTTGTCAAGACCGATTGCAGAAACACTGAGGTCATTCCTGCCTACGGCGAATCTAATATCAGGTAGGTCCATGTTGTTACTTGTGTTCCACTCAGTTTTGAGTGTTCCTAGAAAGATGAATAAGCGATGTTGCCATGAGTCATTGATGCTAATACGGCCAACGGGGAGCTGCTGACAATGAGTAGGCCTGAGTATGTGTACAAGGTGTGCATAATTGGAGATGCTGCAGTAGGGAAGACAAGCACTATCCTCAGGTGGTCAGAGGGATTTTTCCGACAGGAGTATCAGAGCACCATGGGCGTTCAGCACTACTCAAGAGTAGTTGAGGTTGGTCAAGATCACACATGTGTCAAGATGATGATATGGGACCTAGCTGGACAGGATATATTCCGACACCTGAGAGCAGCCTTCTATGAGGGGGCGAAAGGCTTGGTTGTCATGTTTGATGTTACAAGGCAAGAAACATTCGCCTCGGTTTCAAGATGGATCAAAGAGGCTATAGGCTTCATCGGAGATAGCGTGCCGTATGTTCTTGCTGGAAACAAGACGGACCTCGTTCCTGATGAAACCCACTTTTTCGGGGCAAAGGAATATGCTGATTCCCTTAAGATACCTCTAGTCCTGACTAGTGCAAAGGATGGTAGAAATGTGGATGATCTGTTTTCGAGAATAGGTGAGATTGTTCATGACGCATCTATGGCCAATATTCGTAAGGACAGTGCATGGATTGAGTAGCGCTAAAGCATGTTGATTATCTCATCAAGCGAGTCTACTGCAATATCAGGAGTCTGGTCGAAACTACCAGCGTCGAAGGGCACGATATTATCAGGCCGCCGCACGAGCACAGTAAAGAGCCCTGCAGCTCTTCCGCCGGCTACATCAGAGGAAGGAGTGTCGCCCACCATAACCGAGTCTTCGGGAGAAAAACCAAGATACTTGACTGCTTCAGTGAGAATCTCCGGCAAGGGCTTTCCAACAATCACACTCTCAACGCCGGTAGCGTCCTCAATTGCGGCGACGACTGAGCGCTCTCCGAGATATACATCATCAACACCAAGATAGACTCCAGGGTAGTCACGGCTACCACTGATGCAGATTAGTCTTGCACCAACATGCACCATTTTCGCAGCGAAGTTCAACCTCTGATATGTAAGCCCTCTATCAGCTCCTACAGCAACATAGTCTACTGGAGGATTGTTCACAATAGTAAGCCCCTTAGCAGCAAAGTCTTCTATCGCGCCACCCTCACTGATCACAAAACATCTAGCTGACGGATTTCGATTGTGGATATAAGCAGCGGCAGCAGCACCTGCCGTAAACACATTGTCAAGCTCAATTCTAAATCCTGCAGCTGTCATTACACGATGTATTGTGCGTGCAGAGAGCCGTCCAACATTCGTCACAGCAGCAACCGAACGCCCTGTTTCAATAAGATGGTTCCATAATGAGAGAGCATCAGGAAAAGGTGTTGGTTGCTCAACATTATGAACTAGAGTGTTGTCAACATCAAAGATCCACAGTTTTTTCTGCTTGAGGTCCATAGTCAACACGCACTAAGAGAAATGTAACTCTCTGAAAAACGTGTCTAAACAGCGAGTGATCGCGTTACTTCTTCTCAAGAAGAGGAATCACACAGATGAATCTGAAGTCCTCTTTTCCGTCAGTATTGTCGTAGCCATGTTCTTCATTTGGAGGAATGAAGACAACATCGTCTTTCTTGATAACTGATTCTTCCCCTCCACCTAGGAGTTTCGCCTGCCCTTGCAACACGAATATCTCATGCTCCTCAAGGTGTGAGTGCAAAGGTACCAGCCCACCTGGCAACATTGTGAACATTCTCATGGCGTATGTCCGAGCACCGGTACGATTTCCAATCAACCATCGAACAGTTGTTTTCGTTGCACCGGCTAATGTTACCTCTTCTTCATTACGCTCCTTGTAGTTCACTGAGTACATCAATTCACCTCAAACCCTGACGTGGGGATTCGTACGGTTACCGTTTGGAGTGATATAATAGCTTTCGGATATGTACGATGGATTATTCTTCAATCAGCCGGGTGAACGCCACAGAAAGGTTAATCTAACATCATAAAGAAGGGTCAGTGTCACTCGGCATAGAGGAAGCAAAGGACGGGATTCTACTTGAGCGAAGAAGAGACATACGTTCGTGCAAAACTAACTGAGATAAATGGAGCGATAGAAAGGCTAACTGAGATGCTCAACAGGATGATTGATGTCATCGCCAAGATCGGGGAAGTCCAGACTGCTACCGATGACCTGACCCTACGGGTAGTAGCCAATGGCGAAAAAATCGATGAGGTTCTGAGAAGACTGGGGACGCTTCCAACGGGATCTGCAGCTCCTGGTGCAACAGGAAGAGTTCTTGAGGAGAAAGGCGCAATCTCAGCGTTCACTGCGATTCTGGAAACTGTTGAATCACAGATAAGAGAAGGAGCAATCGCCAGTGACCTTGCTGCACGATTACAGGAATCAGCTGCTTCACTTGAAGAGAAGGGCGCAACAGGTGCGGTCGTGGTGAAGATGAGTCGTTGGGTTCGAATCCTGAAGACGTACGGTAGGGTGGATTCAGTTAGTCCATCTGATCTAAACAAGCTTAGAGGAGACCTCAAGGACTGGCAAAAAGAACTCACTGCCAGAAGATAGGGGATGCTCTCCACTCGGCGTTCATGAGAGAAGTTCGTGAATTGACGAATTTTGATTATTAATTAATAAGAGGACTAAGTATAGTGAATGCTTAATAAGAGAAAACTCGACAAAATCTATGAATACGCCGGGAAATAATAGGGGTGCACTACTATGATACCTTACGAATGGGAAGAGAAGATAGCAAAAGTCATTCGTAGCTTTCCGGAACCACAAAGGAATTCGATCCTTAATATCTGGAATGAATGGCTAAAAGGCAACCCGGAAGAGCCATTCCACGAAGACTGGGCTGAATTCGCATCTTCGAGAGATGACCAGGATGCCCTCTACACAGAAACAAGAGTGTACTTGAAGAGGGTCTCGAATGAACTCAGAGAACTGGAGATTCCTCTTAATACGTGGCAAAAGGTCGCAAAGGCATTGGCGGCCGTGGCAAGCATCTTTCTCGTGATTTTTCTAGCACTTTCAAGGGTTGCTCGTGCAAGCGACTAGTCCATACCAACTGCTTTCTCATTGTGCCAGAGCTTTCAACTTATATTGGAGTCGCTCTAAATCAGGATAGAGCTGTGCAGATGAAATGATTGACCTGCCTAGTGACATGCAAGAGATGATCGAGAGAGGAGTATCTGCAGTTCGAAATGCAGAAACTGTGTTGGTCTTATCCCATATCGATGCCGATGGAATTACATCGATGGCAATCACTCTGGAAGCTTTGAGAAGACTTGAGAAAACACATGCCTGGAGAAACATACACCAGATTAACTCGGAGTCAATTCACGAAGTCGTAGAGCTCATCGAAGAGCATTCACCGGATGTTGTCGTTTTCTGCGACTTTGGATCGGGACAGGTTGACTTGATTCAAGAGCATGTTGCAGGGATTGCAGGCGTTGAATCTGTGATAATCCTTGACCATCACATACCTCCCGATGACAGACGAAGCATCGACAAAGAAACATCTGGATCCATCATTGAAATCAATCCCTGCCAGCATGGGATAAGCGGAAGCAAGGACCTGTCCGGAGCTGGAGTGTCTTTTCTCTTCGCCATTGGCCTAAGGCCTGATAATGTAGATCTGAGTGAGCTTGCCATTGTGGGAGCAACGGGAGACCTGCAGAACTATTATGGAAAGGGATTCTCAGGGCTCAACGGGGTAATCTTGCAGATTGGAGCCCAGGGAGGGTTCATTCGTGTGGAGAAGGACCTCACACTCTTTGGCATTAACACAAGACCTCTTGCTCAGTTGTTGCAATATGCGACTGACCCGTACCTTCCAGGACTCACTGGTGACATAGATGCATGTTATCACTTCTACAACGAACTCTCTATCAATCTGAAAGATGAATATGATGAGTGGAGAAGATGGGTCGACCTCTCACAAGAAGAGAAGCAAAGGGTAGTCCAGAAGCTAATCGAAGAGCTGCTCGTCTACTATGACGACTCTCGTGTAGCAACCGGACTCATTGGTAATGTCACGAATCTCTTACAAAGACCATCGCGTACTGAAATGAGTACCGCCAAGGAATTCGCGACTCTCCTCAACGCATGTGGAAGAAACAGGAGAGCCGATATTGGTGTAAGGATATGTCTAGGCGACGAGGAGGCGTTCAATGAAGGAAAGGCTCTGCTTCAGCAACACAGGGCTAATCTTGCCATGGCGATAAGACGCATCGAAGACGGAGGGTATGAAGAGACAGACGGGGCATACGTCGTCAACGACCATATGACCAAAGATACAATCATAGGTATTGTCATAGGCATGGCACAAGGGTCCAGAATAATACCTAGCGACAAACCCGTGATTGGAATCAGCACCAATACAACTGACGACAGCCCCCTAGTGAAAATATCAGGCCGCGCCAGGAACTATATTGTTGAGAAAGGAGTCAATCTGAAGAAGGTCTTCACTGGCGTTGCAGATGCGATGAACCAGGAGAACCATCAGCTTGTGGTGGAAGCAGGCGGACATCCAATGGCCGCAGGAGCCTTCGTTGACCCAGAATATCTGGATGAGTTCATCAGCCGAGTATCCAGACAACTGGCTGGGGTGCTGGACTCAAAAAAGGAGTAAGAGAGGGAAAAATCCCTCGCATTACCATCAGTACTCTTCAGCTGTAAGAGATGCACCTATTATTCCAGGAATAAAGATTAGGCCAAAAGACACGCCTAAGTCTATAGCGATGTTCTGGGCAATCGGGGCAAGAACGTTGAAGTTCAGTGCTGCGCCTTGAGCGAGAACAGCATAACCAATGAAGAATAGTACTATAGAGATAACTGAAACAAAGAACATCCTCACGCCACTCTTCGAAACAAGTCCTGCAATGAAACCTGCTACCCCAAGCGCCGCTAGAGGAGCATAAATTCCATTCAGCGCCGAGGTGTAGGGTCTCAAGAGAACACTGAAGAGAGCTCCACCTCTTGCTGCCAGTTCGTTTGTAATATTGGGTGACGCAAGAATATCAGTCTGAATCTGCGCAATTGTCAGACCCAAGATTTGGAAGGCACCAATTAGGATAGCCACGACAAGCGTAATTATGAGGGCTAGAACTGTACGAAACATCATTTGCACATCCTGTCTAAAGACCGAGTGTATATTAGCATTAGGTATATACCATGACTCTTAAATCTCTTGAGTAATGCTTGAACTACCAATACTCAGTTTTCCTTGCTTTTTCAATGACATCCGTTGTGCCGGATGGCATTTCGCTCAAGGGCAGAAGGTCAGTGCCAAACCATTGAACCTCTGCTTCGGGGGTTTCTGGTCGTACTTCAATTGTTTCGGCTCGCGCTATGTAATTATTCAGGATGAAATGATACTCGGTTCTGCCAAGCTCATCGTGAGTGATCACATCAGCGGTGCCAATCAGATCAAGGACTTTGCAGGTCACTCCAGTTTCCTCCCTAACCTCTCTGGCAACGGCGTCCTCTTGTCTTTCGCCGACTTCAACAGCACCTCCAGGAAGACTCCACTTGCCCTTTGCTGGCTCCTTATCGCGTTTCACGAGTAGAATTCCTTTGGCTCCAAGCACCACTGCAGTTACACCGGGAATCGGAAAAACAGGGTATTTTCTGGAACTCATGTCATTCCACCCATTCAGGTGCATAACAGGCCAGCAGGCATTGTAATCGGGTTGCCGCACTTGGTGCAATGTTGTGATTCATATGGATCAAAGCTCGCGATGCTTTTGAGTTCGTGTCTGAAGCTGGACCCACACGTCTTGCAGTGTACACGAATGTATCCCCTTAGTTCGACAGATTTCTTCCATGCATGAAGAGCAGAGCTCCTCTTTTCCATACGGTCATACTCAACTGCAAGCTCTATCCATGGTGCCGCAGCGCCAGGGTCACATTCAGTCCACCGTATTAAGCAGTCGAGATGCTTGTCATGGAAACCAAGCCGAGAATAGGCAAAGCATAGACCGCGCCAGCATTCCTGGTTCGAACCCATCTGCTTCTCAGCTAGAGCGAGATAGGAAAGCGAATCAGTTTCATTACCATCCTCATAGAGCACCACAGCAAGCCACGATAGAGCTTCCACGTTATCTGGATCAGACTCAAGAACTTCTTCAAAATAACGCCCAGATTCGTTGCGATTACCCTCCATCAGCACAAGCATACCCTTTAGAAGGAGTGACCTGTAGTCCGAGCGCTCTTTTGCATAGGCAGCCTCAACTAGCGGAGCTGCCTCTTCAGCGCGATCCTCAAGAAGCAGAATGTACGCATAGTTGGTAATCGCCGCCATTATGTCTGAATTGAGTCTGTACATATGCTCCCATTCTATGGCCGCCTGAGAGAGGTCACCTAGCCGATAGAGTGCGAGTGCAAGTGTTCCGCGCAGAGATAGGTCTTCAGGGAAGAGGAGTATGCCTTCGTCCAGGATACGTGCGGCCTCTCGATAATCGCCTTTGGAGTAGAGGAGTTTCCCGAGTTCGACCCAAGCCTCAGGGTCTTCGGGGTCCAACTCTATTGCCTTCCGTAGTTGAATTTCAGATTCATTGTATTTGCCGAGGCTACGAAGAGCACGCCCAAGAAACAAAGATACGACACAGTGGGCTTCTATTAGTTCCTCAGCATGCCTGAGAACATTGACAGCATCGTTCGGACGCTCGTCTTGAACATACGCAATGCCAAGGTAAACAAGAGCATTAGGATCAGGATTGTCTTCATTGGCAATGGGTTCGAGTATCTCGATAGCATCGCCATTTCGGTCTTCCTCAATTGCTTCCGCTGCTTTTTTTATTGCTGCATCGTTCAATTATTATCCTGCCTTCAGTGCTCCTGAATCTTACATATGCAAGTACGATATGCCATTCATAGGCCATGCTTTGGGTTATAAGAGGGATTCGTTATGGCAAAACTCGATGACCGAAAAGAAAATCGCCACTCCATTTGGGCTACTCCACGCAGTCAGCTTGCTCAGTCAACGCTCGAGGATTGAGAAATTTGCAGTGGCTCTAGAGAGAGTGATTAGACCAGGAATGAAAGTTGCAGATATCGGGAGTGGAAGCGGGATTCTTGCACTGCTTGCGGCAAGGTATGGAGCTTCAAAGGTTACCGCCATTGATGTAGATTGTGACTCCATAGAATATGCTCGGGTGACTGCGAAAGAAAATGGCTTCGAAGATGTGATTGAGTTTGAACCACTGCACTTCATGGATTTCAGGCCTCAAGACCGGTACGATGTGGCAATTTGTGAAATGTTATCATCATTTATGCTAGTTGAACAGCAGGTTCCAGCATCACAGCACATCGTGACCCATGTATTGAAGCCAGGGGGTGTTTTACTACCGCAGTCTGCAACAGCATACGCGGCATTGGCGCAATGCGATTCGGTTTCGAATAGGTTTCAATGCGAAGGGTTCTCTTTCGGCAAGCTCCCTCAGACCGTGGATTCAGAAGAGATTGAAGACCTTTCGGAACTCCAGAGAGTGGCCGAATTACAGTTTTCTCAACTGCAGGATGAAATCGTGGTCAGTAAGAAACTCACCTTTGAAGTGCTTGAAAGTGGAATTGCCCACGGGATAGTTGGTATGTTCGAGTGCAGGCTGCTTGACAACATTATCCTTGAAATGAAAGACGGATGGAGAGAACTCCTCCTCCCCTTTGAAGAACCGATTGAGGTGATTCAAGGTGACCGGATTACGGTCAACATCAAGTACACACCGGGCATCTACTCATCACTAGTCATCAGTGCTGAGAAGAACTGCATATAGAGTGCGACAAGAGCGAAGAGGAATCGTAGATAGGTTATAATGGTCGAGCAGTCAGACTTTTATCCGATTGCACTCCCAGATGCAGGTGAATGGTGACCGCCATGGAACTCAAGGGCCCTCTATGTTATGTCTTGGACTATGATGATATTGCTAACTACGCCTATCAGACCGCACTAAAGATACGTGATTCTGGTTGGCGTCCTGATGCGATTGTTGGTATCGCCCGAGGTGGATGGGTTCATGCGAGAATCCAATGCGACCTCCTCGGTGTGAAAAACCTGTACTCTGTTAAGGTGGACCACTGGGGAGTGACTGCAACACGAGATGGAAAAGCAAGACTATCCTGTCCTCTTGTGGGAGACGTCGAGGGGCTCAAGGTGCTTGTTGTGGATGACATAACCGATACGGGTGAGAGCCTGATGACAGCAGTCAGGCATGTCGACGAAACTGGCAAGCCGGCAGAGATAAAGACAGCAGCACTCATGCATATTGTTGGCTCAAAGTTCGTTCCTAACTATTACGGAGTGGAAGTGACCTGGGCGTGGGAGATCTGGCCATGGAACTTCTACGAGGACGTAACCTCCTTGATAATGAAGATATTCGAGGGCGAGAAGGTCAGAGAGATGACAACTGCAGAGGTCAAGAAGCACCTCCGGGAGTACAATAACATCGTCCTTTCGGATGAGCAGCTTTCCAAGGTCAAGCTTCACATGGGATACCTTCAGAAGATAGAGTATCCTCTCGACAAGCACTGGAAAATAAGAGAATAGTAGGCTCATCTCTGCATCAATTATAAATGGGGGAGTTGGCACCAAGTCAATAGATAACTTCAGGAGCGAAGAAGAGATGGCGTTTGAAGCAAAGCTAGACTGCATCCCTATTGACAGGGCGAAGAAGGAAGAGCTAGAGGCATTGCTCCCCGTTGAAATAGGAATGTTCGGGGGCAGCGGGAACTACGATCCCTACATGATAAAGAATCCAATAGAAGTCAAGGTATTCACACCGTACGGTGCACCCTCCGATAACTTCATCGTGGGTACGGTAAACGGCAGAAGCTTCGCATTCTTGGCGAGGCATGGTAAGTCACACACAATCCCGCCTCATGCAATCAACTATCGAGCGAATATCTGGGGCATGAAAGCGCTCGGCGTGACGAGACTCATATCTCCCGCAGCAGCAGGCTGTCTCCAGCCCCAGAAGATCAAGCTTGGGGAATTTGTGATAGCAGATCAAATCTTTGACAGGACATTCGGGCGACGCAAGGACACCTTCTTCGAAGGAGGAACGATCGCACACCTTACATTTGCTGAGCCCTTCTGCCCAGAACTAAGAGGGATTGCCTTTGAAACTGCTAAACAGCTTGGTTACAAAGCACACAACGGTGGAACCTATGTTTGCATTAACGGACCGCGGTTTTCCTCCAGAGCGGAGTCGATGTTCTATCACAACCAGGGATGGGATGTCATAGGAATGACTGCATATCCAGAGACCTCTCTTGCCCGAGAGGCAGGGATTTGCTTTGTCAATATCTCGATGCCTACGGATTACGATGTCCACGGAGACGAGGGTCCAGTGACTCATGAACTTGTTCTAAAGACAATGTCAGAAAACGTTGAACGCGTAAGGAAACTCACCTTTGACATGATTGACAACATTCCAAAAGAAGCATGCTGTGATTGTCAGACTGCCATGAAAGGCGGCATTTTCTAGCAAATACAAAGGGAGCGAGTTGAGGAGCTCGCTCCCATGGACCTTTTAGCGGATGAATGACATCCATGGCACGAAATGACTATCAGTCTTCGTCGTCATCGTCGTCCCAATCGTCGTCATCATCATCATCCCAGTCTTCATCGTCAAAATCCTCATCGAAACGGTACAAGACTTTTTCACCTCATAAACAGGTGTGGCTAACTAAGAATTAAGGATGCGTATGAGTCTCGAAAGCGAAAACAAAGCCAATACATTAGAGTTTCGCCATTCATAGTCACGTTTCGCGATAACAAACGCAAATCACCATCAAATAATAAAAAACCAGCATTATGGTGCCTGCAAAGGCCATGATAAGGACGAGATTGCACAATGCCGCATGTCCCTAGTATCCTTGCTAGAAAGCAATAAATGGAAATCTGACACACTTATTCAAACTATCAAATTGAGGGATTGACTTTCCAGTTGTCAGATTCCGAGGTTACTGAAGAGCAACGACTCAAGGCATCAGCCTTGGACCAGAGAGGCAGGCTCATTATACTCCCGAGAACCGTCGATGCGAGGGTTGCCCTGTCTAAACTGGCTGACGTCAAGAAAGTCGGCTCCGGTGTCTACATTACCACGAGAAGGAGAAAAGCGCTCGTTGATATCCTAGAGAATACTCCTCATATCAGATTCAGGCGCGCACGTGAGATTCCAAAGGGAGACTCACGGAAAAAGGCGCCCTTCACAGATAGGATATACACGGTTGTGCTCTACTCTTTTGAGAAGCCAACTCCTCAGCAGAAGAAGACCCTGCAGAGACTAATCCTGAAGACGCCGTGTATCAAGCTTCGCCCAGGAGTCCTCCTCCTACCTCACCTGCGGGCTAAAGAAAAGGCCAGGTACTACTCAAGTCACGGAGGAGTGGAGCTCTTGGACTCAAATTCCTTCGCCAACGAAACGGTCGCTCTCGGAGCCAAGGTAAGGAGATGGACGCGCCTTAGACTTATCAACCAGCAGGGCGAAGAGCTGATTCAGCAGGCATACTCGGCCATGGTAGCGCAAGAAGTGACCTCAATCGATCTCAAACTCAAGTCCATTGTTGGAGAGCTCAAGAATAGCACGTCAGACCTAAAGAAGCTCAAGAGTGAATATACAGTCGTATCACGGAAACTGAAGAGGCTTCGGCATCGACATAAGATCCTTCATGCCCTCTGGCAATATGAGGCTGAAAAGGAGCTGAAACGCATCTATAATTCGATGCTCAAGGTTAGGAGGGCAATTCAGGAGAAGGCTGAGTTTTCGATGAACCCAAGCTAATTAAGTGAGACAATGTTCCTTTTCTCTTGGAGATGCCGATGGTCATAATAGGTATTGCACAGACGGAACCCCGTGTTGGAAACCTTGACTCCAATCTCCAGAGCTTGGATAGGGCCCTACAAGAAGCAGACAGAGCATCAGTTGATGTGCTTGTTCTGCCAGAACTCGCAAACTCTGGATACGCTTTTGAGTCTAAGGAAGAGGCCTCCGAGTGCAGTGAGAACATACCGAGTGGAGATTTCTCAAAGAAACTGCTATCGTGGTCCAAGAGAAACCGGCTGGTGGTTGCAGGGATTTGTGAGCATCAAGGCGACACTCTCTTCAACTCAGCAGGTGCATTCTGCA
This sequence comes from uncultured archaeon, assembly GCA_964413775.1. GTDB lineage: Archaea > Asgardarchaeota > Thorarchaeia > Thorarchaeales > Thorarchaeaceae > MP5-2226. Next base: position 239 of record CAYPUO010000018.1, on the reverse strand, counting down.
ATGGCAAGCACATCGTGACCTGTCGCAAAGCTCACCTCTTCAACGAAGAGAAGAAATGGTTTTCCCCAGGACAATCAGAACCTCCAGTAGCAGTATTTGGAGAGTATTCCTATGGAATAATGATATGTTGGGACTGGATATTCCCAGAGATGACACGCATCCTAGCTCTAAAGGGGGCACAAGTTGTCCTGCACCCCGCGAATCTTGTCCTCGACTACTGTCAGAAAGCTATGCAGCCA
>CAYPUO010000017.1:0-13013 GCA_964413775.1 uncultured archaeon | reverse complement strand
AAGTACTCCTTAAGAGGGAATTTCTTGAGGATTATGTCCATTGCTGGTCTGCTGTTGTTCGTAAGTACAGCAGTTCTGATTCCCATAGCGATCACATCTTTTACAGTGTCGAGCGCCCCGTCAATTAGCACTACATTCTTAGCTGATGATAGCTCATAAGCTTCATTGAGAATGTCGACCTCCCGTTCTATCTCATGCCATTGCTTAAGGGAGGTCCCGTTACGGAGGAAATATTCCTTTGCCTTTTCTGTTGAACTAGATATGCCATCTGCTGGTTCAAACATGTCTGCTGGATATCCCTTTATTGTGTAGAAAAGCTTGGTTTCGGATCTCATTGCCTCTAAGGGAAGTGTTAGCTTTATGATTGTGCCATCGAGGTCAAAGATCATTGCTCTCGGCATTCTCACCAACACGTTGCCTCCACACTCATACTGTACTTAAGGTTAGTCTTGCACGTGCCTATTGATTCCAAATTTCGTTAACAAAAGCTCGTACTTCCTCTCGAACTAAGTCTAGTGATTGTAGATAAAAATGTCCTTCTCTCTCCAACTTGAGAGTTTCAACTCGTCGCCTGAAACCTGACGATATGCAGTCCAAGTCGCTTACCGGAACAACTCTATCATCAAGTCCGTGAAATAAGAGAACAGGGCATGTGACCAGTGATAAGTCAGCGAGAGATGAACCTGCATCAAAAAATACCTGTCTTGATGCACTGAGTGCCACAAGGAACTTGGGATTCAATCTGTTTGCGGATGCGAGCGCAATAGACCCACCAAACGAATAGCCCACGACACCAACAGAACTCAAAGCAAGTTTATCTCTCATATATCCATACGCACCGATTGTATCAGCTACTGCGCCCGGTGGCCCTTGGTATGGACCGATAGATGCACCAGCTCCTCTGAAGTCTATCTTGCATGTCGTTATTCCCTCAGAACCGAATAAATTCTCAAGTAGCTCAACAACCCCATTCTCCATGCTTCCGCCGTACAAGGGATGAGGGTGTAAGAGAAGCACTCCTCGATCACCAGAGTAGGAATGAACCACAGCATCAAGATCGACGTCAGCATTCTTGATTCTCACGTGCAATGTATGCTACACTCACAATTACTCTTTGCCAACAATCATTGCCTTTGTGCACGCAGAGGACATGTCAGCCGGCTTTGGAACTTCCATTCTAATGCTGTCAGCAATTCCGACAGCAACGGCCTCAACATACGGATAGCATACAGCTTCGCAGTACAGTTTCCCCGACTTCACAAACGCACGATGCCGTGGGCAAAAGGGATAGGTCGTTTCTACTCTCTTGTCCGAAATCCACTTGGTTTCCATATGAGCTCCCATGACATGACCGATTACTCTCCAAGCATCTAGTGCATCTTTCAGAGTGTTTCCGAGTCCGAGTCGCTCCTTAATTGACTTTGCGTCTTCTTGGCCAAGCCTACGGAAGACTTCGGAGACCGCTTCAAGTCCGGCCTCTCCAAAACGTTCGTCCATAACCACAGCGCTAGCACTCATCAGCCGTACCAGATTATCTCTGAGCTCTCTAACCTTGTTTCCAGAAGGGATGATTCCTCTTATGGCAGCAGTTCTTGCGAGACCCAAAAACAGGTCCTCCTAGTTGGATGCGTGATAAGATAGAGGACTGCACAGCATATCTAGTCTTCTGTTTGCCTGAAACCTGAAGTGAGAAATCTGAATACGCAGTAAAACAATGCGAATTTTACGTACGCCCGGCAAAGACATCGTATTGTGAATGTTCCCCGACTTTCTATCACCGCCCAAATTCAGAGCAGACTAATCAATGCATTGAAATTTCCCATGGACCATCTTACCTCTTTCAGATTCGGTTTCAGAATCCGACTTCATAAGAAGATATCAGAGGAAGTCGCAGCTCCATATCTAGTTCCAGCAGATGGACATTTCGGTGCAGATAAAAGCTCAACCAACATACCGGTGTAACAGACACCAATCTAAGCAGATAGCAGTATTTCAGGACGGTGAGCGCATATGGAACTAAAAGACATCGACACGAGTAGCATGAGAAGCATGATTGACGCCTACCCTTCTATGTTGGGAAGCATTTCGTTGAGTGATAGCATGATGAGCGCGATAGAGGCAAGAGTAAGAGACGGAGTCAACGGCATTTGTCTTATGGGAATGGGGGGATCATCAATTGCTGGCCAGGTTGCAAAGAGTTTGTTGCAGGACACTTCGAAGGTCCCAATCGTTTCTATTCGCGACTATTCACCTCCGTCCTTCGTTGATGCAGACTGGGCTGTGGTTGCAACGAGCTACTCAGGGAAAACTGAAGAAACTCTATCAGTAGTTAGGCAGGCGCTTAACAGAGGGTGCAAAGTACTGGCAATAACCTCAGGAGGCACTCTTGGAACCCTCCTTGATGATGCGTATATCGCACATGTTCCGGCAGGATTCCAGCCTCGAGCGGCATTGCCACTCCTATTCACGCAGGTCTATGCGATACTTGAAGAGGTGATAGCGGGTAGAACCTCAGACCTTAGAAGCATAGGGAACGTGATTGAGAAAGCAATACATCAACAGAACACATTCAATCATTCTATGGGCAGTTTTGTTCAGAGCCTAAAAGGACAACTGCCTCTCTTCATGGGAACAAAATACACAGAGCCTGTTGCTTATAGAGCGAAGTGCCAACTCAACGAAAACTCAAAGCGTCCAGCCTTCTGGTCACCGATTCCAGAAGCAAACCACAACGAAATTGAGAGCATTGGCCACTTCAAAGCATCGAGAATACTACCAGTATTCATACGCAGTTCTTTCGAGAACAAGCGACTAGCGAAACGCGTAGAGGTCACGTCATCAGTCTATGAAGAGGAGGGCTTGTCACCTATGCATCTGAGAATGAATGCGGATAGCAGACTAGCCGAATCTCTTGGACTGATATACTATCTTGATATGGTTTCTCTTGAGCTCGCCGAAGCCTCAGGAACCAATCCCTTAGATGTAACGAGAATCACCCGCTTGAAGCAGCTCATGGCAGGCAATTAGACATTGAGCCCCGAGGGGGGCGTGTCCCAGCTATACGCGATAGTTCTGACCTCTTCACCAATGGCATCAAACGAATGATAGAACACGTAAAGAGTGATACTGAAGACCCAGTCACTGGAATTATAGGCGGCATATAGGTATCCCTTGTCTCGATTCGCAGTAATACTGGATCTAATTTCATAAGTTTCGTTGTAACCGGGATGCAACGTTCTCTGTTCCGCGGATGAAATGTCTTTGCGAAAAGATTCGAGGCTCATTTGATTTCCGTTGACAATCACCACAGCAGTGAAGTATGTAATCTGTGCATCGCCGGGAGGTCCTTGAGGCACAAAGACATTAAACTCAAACGACAGAGAAGGAGTATTCGTGTAGTTATTGGGTAAGAAGTTGCCGACACGCACATCCTCAAGAGTGATACTAAGGTTCCTGACCATAGCATATGTTCCACTGTAGTATGTCGCACTATTAGCCAGTCCAAACCCACTGACAACAGCCACAATCAATGTCACAACAATGATGATGTTTTGAGGCTTTGCGTTCGAAATCATCTTTGATCACTTTTCTTTCAGTGCCTTCTCAATATGTTAGTTACGCTCCGCGCACATTATTGAGTTAAATCAGTGCAAGGTATGCAAGATGAATAATCCAAGGAATAATCCCCAATATTACCGGTATAGGGATGCCGGGCAATACGTGATCATCTCTGGCCAATACGAGAATGTTGATTACGACCCCAGTAGAAGCTAAGAGCATGGACATGGCCCAGACATAGAATGGGAAAAATACATAGGCATGAGCCGCAAGCAAGGAGAATACAACATAGTCTCCCACGCCCACAGTAATCGACTGTGATTTTATTCTTGTATAGTCAAATGGATCCTCTCCAATGCGCCCTGACATAACAGCAGACTCCGCAACGGGAGAATATCGCGTTAGAAGCAAATCTTCCAAAGTCAGAGAGATGAGAAGCACGAACATCGTAGCGGTGACCATTGTCAATCCGAGAAAGATACCGAAAATGCTGCCATAGAATGCAACAAAGAGGTTCTTTATAGTGGCCGGGAACGCATCCATTAGAACCATCGCTAGGGAGAGCATTGCCACACCGAGCGATAGCATTGATACCAAGCCCTGCAGGACACTGTAAGAACCCTTGAACAGTATCAAAAGAAATGATTCGCCTAGAAAGACAGAAACGAAATAGAGAATGGGAGATACAATGAAAGCAACCATCAGTTTCTTAGCTGTCCTCCCTCTCCGCTTCATGAGAAAGAACAAAGCAAGAACAACGAGAATACCAAGTCCCGTGGAAACAATAGACTGGATCACTATACCAAGAACAGTATAGCCTTGAGCCTGTCCAAGTAGATTGCCAATAACCGATGTGTCCAGGACCAATGATGCAAATCCAGAACCCAACACCAATGGCAGCGCTGAAACTATGATTAGGATGACTTGAGTTCGTTTTATTTCCATACTCTACACAGGCATGGTTCCACTATTTCATATTAAAAGCATAGAGTCCACAGCAACATATCATGAAGATGAGTGTTTAATCACACGGACAGGATAGAATGAAAAGAAAAGGGGGAAGGGGACACGAGTCCCCTTAAACTAAAGCTACCTTTGTCGCATCAGAACGTATCCACCGACGAGGATCACAACGGCAGCACCAACAGCACCAGCAACAATTGCCAGCATAAGGTCTCCAATTGGAATTCCTCCGGTCGTGGTTGTGGTGGTTGTGGTTCTGTCAAGACCATAGAAGTAGGTGGGGTTGTAGGTCAGTTCACAGAACTCACCAGCAACGTAGTCAGATACATTGAATGGACCTGAGGTGACCATAGGTGTACTCGGCGGATTGGGGTTCCAAGTGTTCCAACCATTCAGACCAATATTCTCAAAGACATGCTTCGGAATGATTGGCTTGTATGCAACCGTATGCAAGTGCCAGTAGGACACCGTATTGAACTCCACAACCAAGGTATATGGAGTTGGGGCATACGCTGCTGTCATCTCCGTGAGGTCGACGCCATATGGATTACCAGGCGAATCCCGGTAGTAGTTCAACGAGAAGGCAGCATCCTCAGCGGTAAGCGGGGTGCCGTCAGACCACGTTGCATTCTGAATCATCTGGAACGTGAACCTCGTATGACCTGATGGTATCGCAGGGTTGTCTGCATGTGTCTGAGCAGTGTATGAAGAGGCAAGCCACATGACATCCTCGCCCCGTGAATTCTGAGTCATAAGACTGTCATACATCTCGTCCAAGACGTTCATGGTGTAGGCTGAAGAGCTGACCATGAAGTTGAACGTATCGAGGTCTAGTGGGTTACTCCAGCGGAAGGTTCCACCAAATGGACCTCCCTCTGAGTCCTTCAAATGGACCTTGTAGTTAGTCCACCAGCCAGGTACGCCAGCGCTTACATCGTTTACGAAGCCCTCGAACTTGTCAGTCCTGTAGGCCGACAAGAGTGTGTTCTCATAACAGATGATCTCGGGACACGAATCGATCCAGATCTTCTGCATCGCTATTGCAGCCGCATACACATCATTGTAGTCTGTTGAATGGAGGAGCTGTGGAATGTATGAGTCGTAGGTTGCATTTCTCCAGTTCGGGAAGTTGTAGTACGGCACATCTGCGTAGGACGAGGCAAACTCGTAGCCAAGCCAGTCAACATCGAAGTTTGTGAACGAGGAACCAAGGAAGACAATATCGTAGTCGCCGTGGTAGTAGAGCCTGTTCAGGTACTCATAGAAGTCTGTTGGAACTGATACAGCCTGAACCCCCAGATTAGTAAGCGCCTGTGCGACAAAGGTGCCCACTTGTATAGCAATGGGCGATGACTGTGCGCACTCAACCTTAACACTGAAGGACTGGCCATTAGGAGCCTCTAGATATCCATTACCGTTTGTGTCATTGAATCCAGCCTGAGCGAGCAGCTGTCGCCCAAGAGCAACGTTTGCCTCGTAGTAGGTTGTAGTGAGCTGGGACTCAACCGAGAATGGATTGACCTGCGGTACACAGCTGTCTTGTGGGGAGGATAAGCCTGCCCAAGCATCGTCTGAGATTGCCTCCTTATCCAGTGCAAATGCAAGCGCTCTCCGGAAAGCTGTGATGTTGTATGGATACTTGGCAGTGTTTATTGTAACATAGCCGTATCCGTTTCTCAAAACGTTTGTAACGTTGATATTCTGGGCTGAGGTAAGAGTGCCCAGAAAGCTAGGATCGACCATATCACCGATAAGGTCAATCTGATCGTTTTGCAAAGCGAGTACCGCTTGATCTGGCTGTGTGATTACATTGTAAACGAGTTTGTCAAGATAGGGACCGTTCTTCTCTGTTCCAGGCAAAGTCTGTGCGCTGGAAAACATTGGAGAAACAGCCATCAAAACAAAAGCAAAGGCCAGAAATAGAGCGATTACTCTCTTAGAACGATTTGTAGCCATTGTTCTCTCTATCTCCTTGTCCGAGTCGAATCGCATGGTATCCGAGCGGAAACTAGAGATAAAAGCGTTGTGTTATCAGTCGTCGTACTACTAGCTGTTTTGCACATAGCGAAATCTGCAGACCCGGAGGTAATAATGCAAAAAAAGAAGAAGAGATAGCCCCGAAGGACTATACTTCCACTCACAACTTCAACTATCCGTACTTGATTCGCGGATCAAGGACCCCATACAGCAGGTCCGCAACGAAGTTTGCGAGGATTGCTGTAATCGCAACGAGCATGAAGATTGCTTGGACTACTGGGTAGTCTAAGATTATTAGGCTCCTGAAGATGTAGAGTCCCAAGCCATGCCAGGTGAACACCGTTTCTGTTAGAGTCGCACCATTAATCAAGAACCCAAACGTCATCGCAATAATCGTGACCATTGGTAGCATAGCATTCTTCAGTCCGTGCTTGTAGAGCACTTGGTTCTCGTCAAGGCCCTTCGCGCGCGCTGTAAGGATGTAGTCCTCAGTCATTACATCAATGAGATTGTTTCGCATATAGAGGAAGTATCCTCCATATCCACCTACCCCAAGGGCAATCATAGGTAGAAACAAGTGGCGCAGGATATCGCCCGCAACTACGAGTGCGCCTAGTGGATTGCTTCTCGCGGCGCTCCAGACAGTGTAATCTATAGTGCCCTTTAATGGGAAGCCAATCAAGCCATGCGTCATTGCAGGCAAGTAGAATGCGAACACCATCAGGAGCATCATCCCCATCCAGAAGATTGGGATTGCATAGATGAACAGAGCAACAGTCACCGCACCGACATCCTTTCGCGAGCCAGGGTCAGCAGCAACCTTCACTCCAGTCCAGATGCCTAATACGATTGAAACAATCGATGACGTACCCATCAATAGCAGAGTATTGGGCAGTCGCTCCATTATCTCATCTATCACCGGCTTTTGGCTGACGAAAGAGATGCCAAAGTTGCCTGTAAACATGTTGACGAGATAACGCCAGAACATGTAGATCCAATCAAATATATCAGGATCAGGCACCAAGCCAAAACGCTGGTATAGCTGGTTGAGTGCATCTCGTGTGAGGTTTCTCCTTAATTCCTCACTAATCATCAGATCAACAGGACTTACATGAAGTACAAGCGTGGGAAGTCTGAAGAGAAAGAAGTTGAAACACACTACTGCCACCACGAGGAGCAGCATGTAGATGCACCTTCGGATTACATACTCTCTTAGTCCCATTATTTGACTCTCCGTTTCGATACCTAGTCACACTAAGTACCAGAGCCTGGTCTACTTCCGGCTCAATGCCCATATAAGCATAGTGCTCAAGGTAGCCAGTTCCATTTTTATGGATACTAGTTGGTGTGGAGAAAAATGGAAAGAAAATGGGAGATGATGAGATTCCCAGAGGGAACTCATCACCAGATGAGAGTCTATCGCTCTCTAAGTCGCGGGTTGAGGACTTGATCAAGAGTGTGCCCCACGAACGTAAACGATAACGACAGGATTGTTATCATCAGACCCGGAAACACGACAACCCACCAAGCGCCGTTACTAAAGCCGCCGGAATTCTGGGCATCAGCAAGCATCCGTCCCCAGCTTGGATGTGTGGGATCTGTTAGGCCAAGGAATGCTAGTCCGGCCTCGGATAGAATTGCACCAACTACTCCAAGCGTAATGTTCGCAAAGAGAATAGGCGTAACATTCGGCAGATCATGCTTGAATATGATGTAGGTATCGGAAGCCCCTATTGCCCTGGCAGACTCAACATATGCCTTGTTCTTCTCTGCCATGACTTGCGACCGTATGAGCCGAGACGTTCCTGTCCAACCCAATATCGCAATGACGACGATGATAATGTCCTCGCCCCGACCCAAGAATGCGGCAAGCACCATCATCAACGGCAAGCTTGGTATTACCAACAAGAAGTCAACGAACCTCATCAGGACCTCGTCAATCTTACCACCAAAGTAGCCTGCAACAAGCCCGACTATCACACCAAGTAGTGTCGAGAGCGCTGTCGCCAAGACACCAATGGTTAGAGAGACCTGTGACCCATAGACAAGCTGGGCCCATGCATCTGCACCCTTGTCTGTCGTACCAAGTAGTCCGTAGTAGTCACCGTAGACTAGCATACTAACTCGCTTGATAGTTACCGTCACGGAGCCGTCAAAGACTTCTTGTGGCGAGTAATCTGTGTAGTTACGGAAGTTCTTTGTGGGTGCAAGACCTACGGCTACTGTCAGATTGTTATTTGGATCTTGTTTGATCCCCTGGTCATTCGGTACCATTCCGCCCCAGGCAGCCTGGAGATCGAAGTAGCTTAAGTCAATTCTCCGGCTCTGAAATGCATTGGAATAGGGCGGGAACGATTGGTATACCTGACGCCAATTGCCAGATGAGTCTATTAGCCAGATATAGACCTTGAACATGAGGCCCCCTTCGGTTCTATTGTGAAAGTCACCTGTGGTCGTCACAGCTAGGTTAAGTGTCATGTTCACATCGCTAGGCATATGATTATACGTCCATTGCAGCGTCTGTGAGAAATATATGAAGCTATTCGAGTCTGGCAATTGACCAGATGGATCTAGAAGCCTCCAGTCTATGGGGCCATCTGTTGGGGAACGGTCCCAAGTTAGATTCACGTACCCTTGATTATCTGCCCCATCATATCTTTGATAACTGAACTCGCTCGCTTGCAGACCCATTGTATGGGGAGTATTTAGAGTGTTACTAGTGAGATATTGATCAGGCATATACTCTCCGGTGACCACACCAGTTGGGTCGAAGATTGATGTCCACGCAGGAGCAAGGTAAGTAGGTGCTACCTTGACACTGGGATCCGGACTTGCACCGAATACCAAGAAGGGAGCTCCAAAAGCCATCCCCACAAAGAAGATGAGGATTACAAGTCCCAGCATCCCGATTTTATGCCTGCGATATTCTCTCCAGAATCCGCTAAAACTGACGTACCAATTGCTATCTTTCCATCCGCCTTTTTTATCGCTAGACATGCTAAAGGCCTCCGTGTTTATGGACAAGCAGTAATGTTTCTCATCTGCCGTCCAAGTCGTTGTTCTTCCTGAGTAAGCGCGGGGACTTTCTATTAAAAAAACTGTCTGTCAAGGCGTCAAGTGCGAAAAATCGAGCTAAATGAGAGGGGCAAGGAACGATTCTGATATTTGCCGGAAATCATTAGTAAGGATTTTGAAAATCATCGCAATCAGTACACCGTAGAACACCTAGTCATCTTCAAGGGTATCAAGAAAAGGATCAGACTCGTCATATTCATTTGCAGGAACCCCTTTTGCTTCCGCATCCTTCATGCGTTCTTCTCTTGCCTTGATTATGTCCTTACTACGTCGAGCAGAAGCCCACAAGTCTCCAAAGACCATACCTACAAGAAAGACAGTCAGTACGCCGGTCAAAGCAAGGATGGCACCAATAAACCGCAAGTCTTCATTAAGGTACATTAGACCCAGACCACCGAAGATTAATACAGGCGGAATCACCAGTACTCTCTTGCGTGGCTCATTCCTAGTCTCTGGAAATGCACGGACTCGTCCTGACATGATTTCTCGGTCAGTCGAAATGACCCTTTTGTTTTTACTGTTTTCGGATTGTGCGCCTAGTGACCGAAGAGTACACATTGGAGTTCATTGTAGTCGCGAAAATGACTCACGATGTCTGACCATTGCTTGTGTCAAGTCTCCTGCTTGCTCTGAGACACTTAAATCAAGCAAATTCACTTCCGGTAGCTTAGAAGAGAAAATGTTGCATGCTCATGCAGAAACGTATTTATACGCCTGAAAGCCAGCAACGCGCATTACGGGTGTGATGGAAGCCCACACATTTGTGCTCATTTGGAGTGTACGGAAATGAATCTCCTAGACATCAGGAACATGCGGATGTTTTACCAGACACAGAAGGGGCTGGTAAAGGCCGTTGATAACGTTTCTCTAGAGCTGGATGTCGGTGAGTCCATCGGTCTTGCAGGAGAGAGCGGTTGTGGTAAGAGCTCCCTTGCCTATTCTATTATGCAGCTTTTACCTCCCGCGGCTAACATCGTTGGCGGAAACATCTACTTCAAGGGCGAAGACTTGTTGAGAAAGTCAGCCAGAGAGATGCGTGACATAAGATGGAAGAGCATCGCCATTGTGTTCCAAGGTGCAATGAATGCTCTGAATCCTGTTTTCGAGATTGGAGAGCAGATTGCAGAGGCTATTCTGATGCATGAGAATGTGACCGAGGAAGAGGCCCTTGACCGGTGCGCGAAGCTCTTTGAGATGGTTGGTCTCGACCCTGGTCGGATTCACAACTATCCCCATGAATTCTCAGGCGGGATGAGACAGCGTGCAATGATTGCGATGGCACTTGCATGTAACCCGGACTTGGTCATTGCTGACGAGCCTACCACTGCCCTGGATGTTACTATCCAAGCTCAGATTCTGAGGTTGATGCAAAAGCTCCAGAAGGACCTTGGTCTTTCACTAATCCTGATAACACACGACCTTTCTGTAATTGCAGAGACCTGTGACAAAACGGCAGTTATGTATGCAGGTCGGATTGCAGAGCTCGCAGATGTTGTGTCCATCTTTAAAGAGCCCATCCACCCATACGCTACTGGTCTTGTTGGTGCTATACCAAGCATGATCAAGGCAGAGAAGAAGAAACTGACATCAATTCCAGGTTCGCCGCCTGATCTTATCGACCCGCCAACAGGGTGTAGGTTTCACCCAAGATGCCCCTACGCTGAGGACATCTGTGCACGAGAGGAGCCGTCTTTCGATGAAGTGGAACCTGGTCGATTTGTGTCATGTCACTTCCATGAACGCTTGAGAGGGGAACTGGCAGTAGATATTGAATAAGGAGGCGTAAGAGAATGACAACTGAAGATATGGCAGCACTCGGTCAGTCTACCAATATTAGAGAAGGCGAGCCACTCATAATGGTGCGCAACATGCGTAAATGGTTCCCAGTCAACACGGGCTTTCTTTCCTCTCTGCTCTACAAGCAGGAGATGTACGTAAAAGCTGTTGATGGCGTATCCTTTGACATCATCAAAGGGGAAGTTCTCGTGCTTGCAGGAGAGTCAGGTTGTGGCAAAACAACAACCGGCCGTTGCGTCCTGAACCTTGAGGTGCCTACAGATGGTCACGTATACTACGCGGGCCAAGACTTGACCACACTTGACAGAAATGAGATGAAAGACCTGCGAAAGAGGATGCAGATTACTTTCCAAGACCCCTATGAATCACTTAATCCTAAGCAAAGCATCGCAAGCATTGTCGAAGAGCCACTTACAGTGCACAAGATTCCACTCACTCCAAGTCAACGACGCGAGAGGGTCCTTGAAGCTTTGGAGAGCGTTTCACTCACACCGGCCGAGGACTACATTGACAGATATCCACATGAGCTGTCAGGAGGACAAAGACAGAGGATCTCGGTTGCAAGAGCGCTTATCCTACATCCGGAATTCATGGTTGCAGATGAACCAGTATCCATGCTAGATGTGTCAATTCGTGCTGAAATCCTGAATCTGCTCCTACAGCTGAGAAAAGAGCTGGGATTGACCTATCTATTCATCACTCACGACCTAGCTGTTGCGACCTACATTGCAGATAGAATTGGCATTATGTATCTAGGAAAACTCATGGAGATTGGTCCAGCACATCAGGTTGCCTTCAACCCGCAACACCCGTACACTCGAGCTCTAATATCTGCAGTGCCATCTGGTGACCCAACTGTGAAGCGTCGGGTGGAGTCACTGAAAGGTGAGCCACCAAGTCCAATTAACGTTCCCAGCGGTTGTAGATTCCACCCACGGTGTCCCTACTCCGCAGAAATCTGTATGAAAGAAATTCCTGAGCTTAGAGACATGGGCGACGGGCAGCTTTCTGCCTGTCACTTCGCTGGTGAGCTTGGAGACGCCCCCAACTACTAGTAATCTGAACGGGCAGCGGTAGTGCTGCCCCTCTCGGATTATCTCTGATGTTCCATACGAGATTGATGATGATGAATGACCAATCTGACAGACCGAGAGTATTGAGAGCAATCAGAAAGTGCCTGTCAGATGCCTATGACCAACTGCAAGATGCAATGGATGAACTGGATGAGATTGGAGATGGATCGTTGGGTACAGGCATGACTCCACTGATAGGAGGGTACCTAATGCCTGATCCCAAGGATAAATACACTCACGCCCTGATTGATATCGATTCTGCAGAGAAGGCGCTGAAGCCACTGGTCAGGCGGTTTAATGATGGAAGAGTGAATAGGTCACATTTCAAGAGTAATGAAGCAATGACAATGCTCAGAGACATTGCTGAGTTCGAGTTTGGCATCCTGATAGCTAGGCTCTCCGAAAAATCCGGAAGGGAGTCGGTATGGTACAGGCTTCGCGAGCTCAGTGAGAAACTGGAATCCGTTTTTCATCTAGTTGCAGAGAGCTAGGACTGCTAGCTTGCATTCTTATTGGAAAAAGGTAATAACATGTTAGGGATTAATTTCTAGTAAGGTCACGAGGCAAGGG